>DASYGU010000185.1:0-3616 GCA_035999355.1 Candidatus Limnocylindria bacterium
CGTCCAGGAGCCCGGAAGCGAACATCTGTTCTGCCCGCTCCCCGATCCGCCGGTCGAGGACCGCCCACGGCCGGACCAGGCCCAGGACGGCGAGCGGGGCAGGGTACGGATCAAGCCCGACCGTGCGGGCCCCGGCGTCGCCCACCAGCTCGGCTCGTTCCAGGGCGCGAAGGACGCGGCGCGGGTTGCGCAGGTCGGTCCGGGCCGCGATGGCCGGGTCGAGGCGGGACAAGCGATCGGCGAGCTCCTGGACTCCCTCCGCCTCGAGCTCGGCAGCCAGCCGCTCTCGCTTCTCGGGGCTCCACGGCTGGGAGGCAAAGTTGAAGCCATCCACCAGGGCGGTCACGTACAGACCGGTCCCGCCGACCACCATGGCGAGCCGCGTCCGAGCCGCAACGTCCGGCAGCAGGCCCCGCGCCAGCTCGACCCAGTCGGCAACCGTGAACCGCTGGTCGGGGTCGACGAGATTGATGAGGTGGTGCGGCACCCGCGCCCGTGCCGCCGGGCCGACCTTGGCCGTTCCGATGTCCATCCCGCGGTACACCTGGCGCGAATCGGCGACCAGGATCTCCATCGGCACCGCGCCGGCGAGCGCGAGCGAGAGATCGGTCTTGCCCGTTGCGGTGGGACCCACCAGGGCGGCCAGCGGCGGCGGGCGGTCGGGACGCCGGGCTGCCGCGAGTGTGGTCAGATCGGTCAGACCTCGACGAGGCGCTGGATGAGCTGGATGCTGAGGGCAAGGCCCGTGGACCGATCGGCCTCGACCAGGGCCGCGTTCAGGCTGACCGGCCCCTCGGCCACTTCGAAGCGGGTCGGCAGGTGGCGCAGGAACCGTGGCAGGACAGTGTCCAGCCGGAAGCCGATGATCGAGTCGCGCGGGCCGGTCATGCCCACGTCGCTGAGGTACGCGGTGCCCTGGGGCAGGACCTTGGCATCGGCCGTTGGGACGTGGGTATGGGTTCCGATCACCGCGGTCACTCGACCGTCGAGATGCCAGCCCATCGCGTTCTTCTCGGAGGTGAGCTCGCAGTGGAAGTCCACGAAGCGCAGCGCCGGGAACGGCTCCCCCATCCCGTCGAGCAGGCTGTCGGCCGTCTCGAACGGTGAGTCGAGCTGGTTCATGGTCACCCGGCCCATCAGGTTGATGACCGCGAGCTCCGTGCCATCGGCCAGGCGGGCGATGAGCCAGCCCCGGCCGGGTGCATCATCGGGATAGTTGGCCGGGCGGAGGACGGGCACATCGGTGTCGAGGTAGTCGTAGATCTCGCGCTTGTCCCAGATGTGGTTGCCGCTGGTGATGACGTCGATTCCGGACTCGAGAAGGCCCTCGGCCAGGGACGGCGTCAGTCCGGCACCGGCGGCCACGTTCTCGCCGTTGGCGATGACGAAGTCCACGTCGAGCTCACGACGGAGGTCCGGCAGCGCGTGCTCGATCGCGAGCCGTCCCGGTTTGCCGATGATGTCGCCGATCAGCAGGCACCGCATCGTCGCGGCGCGATCGGTCATCGAGCGTAGTCCACGGCTCGCGTCTCGCGGATCACGGTGACCTTGATCTGGCCCGGGTACTGGAGCTGCTCCTCGATCTTGCGCACGACGTCACGGGCCAGCCGCGACGAGGCCGCGTCGTCGATCTCCTCGGGGTGGACGAGGACCCGGACCTCGCGGCCTGCCTGGATCGCGTAGCAGCGCTCGACGCCGGGAAAGCTGAGCGCAATCTGCTGGAGGTCGTCCAGGCGCTTGATGTAGCCGTCCAGGGCCTCGCCCCGGGCGCCGGGCCGCGAGGCGCTGATCGCGTCCGCGATCTGGACCACGGTGGCCTCGATCGACTCCTGGTCGACCTCCTGGTGATGGGCGGCGATCGCGTTGCACACGTTCGGCGGCACGCCGTAGCGGGCCGCGATGTCGGCCCCGATCTGGGCATGCGGGCCGTCGACCTCGTGATCGACCGCCTTGCCGATGTCGTGGAGCAGCCCGCCGCGTTTGGCTTCGTTCTGGTTGGCGCCGATCTCGGCGGCGAGCATGCCGGCCAGGCGCGAGGTCTCGATGCAGTGGTTCAGCACGTTCTGCCCGTAGCTGGTCCGGTACTTCAGCCGCCCGAGCAGGCGAATGAGCTCGGCATGGAGTCCGGGCACGCCGGCGTCGTACGCCGCCTGCTCCCCCGCCTGGCGCATGACGACCTCGATCTCCTGGCGCGACTTGGCGACCGTCTCCTCGATCCGGCCAGGATGGATCCGGCCGTCGGCGATGAGCTTGGTGAGCGCCATGCGGGCCACTTCCCGACGGACGGGATCGAACCCGGACAGGACGACGGCTTCCGGTGTGTCGTCGATGATCAGGTCGACCCCGGTGGCCTGCTCCAGGGCCCGAATGTTCCGACCCTCGCGACCGATGATCCGGCCCTTCATCTCGTCGGTGGGCAGGTGGACGACCGTGACCGTCGCCTCGGACGTGTGGTCGGCCGCCATCCGCTGCATGACCGTGGTCAGGATCCGTCGCGAGCGCTCTTCGCCGTCTTCCGTCGCGCGGCGCTCGATGTCGCGCACGCGCTGAGACGCCTCGGCCTGGGCGTCCTCCTCGATCTCGCGGATGAGCGTGTGGCGCGCCTCGGTAGCGGACAGACCGCCGATCTGCTCGAGTGACATCAGCTGCTGGTCGCGGAGGGCGGCCAGCCGCACCTTCTCGGCCTCCGCTTCGGCCACGCGCTCCTCGGCCAGGGCCTCGCGTCGGTCGAGCGCCTCCGACTTGCGGTCGAGGATCTCGGAGCGATCGAGCAGGAGGCGCTCCTGGCGCTGGAGATCGGCGCGCCGCTCGCGGGCCTCTTCCTCCGCCGCGCGCTGGGACTGGAGGACCTCGTCTTTGCCTTCGAGGACGATCTCCTTCTGCTTCGTCCGCGCATCGGTGACCAGCCGATCCGCATACGACTCCGCATTCCGGATCTTGGTCGCAGACCACACGCGGCGCGTCACGTAGCCGATGATTGCGCCGAGGATGCCGGCGATCAGGGCAATGGCGACAATCGCCATCGTCTCAGGCATGGCTCCTCCCTCTCAGGAGCTGGGTTTTCGGTCCCGGCGTGCCCGGTCGGGCCCGCAAAATGTCGTACTCAAACCGATCACGGCAGCGTTCCGTCGATCGGTGCGGGGTACTCTACTCCAACTGCCCGGGCGGGTCCCCGCGCGCGCTCAACCGGCCGCGATCCGACCCAGGATCCCGATCATGTCGAGGTCGCGGGGGAGGAAGTCCTGGAGCATGATCCGCTGCGCGCCGGCTGCCTCGAGGGCGCCGATCTGCTCGTGAGCCTGCTCGGGCGTGCCCATGATCCACCGGCCACGCCGGTCCGCCAGCCACGCGTCGGCCCCTTCGTCGCTGCCCAGCATCCGCAGCTGGGCGTGGACCCGTTCCTGGAGCTCGGCCTCCGTGTCCGCGACGAGGACCCCGATCATCGCCGAGCGCACGACCTCGTCCGGATCGCGGCCGATGGCCACGCACGCCTCGCGAACGCGCTCGTAGCTGCGTCGCAGCCGATCCGGCGTGGCCGAGCTGCGGTTGAACTCGTCCGCGAAGCGGGCCACGAGCGCCGCCTGGCGGGACAGACCGTCGCCGCCCAGAATGAGGT
>DASYGU010000214.1:0-5238 GCA_035999355.1 Candidatus Limnocylindria bacterium
TCGTCCAAGACGCCGACCCTCGACCAGCTGGGCATCAACCTGACTGAGCTCGCGCGGTCAGGCAAGCTCGACCCGGTCATCGGCCGGGAGAAGGAGATCGAGCGAGTCATCCAGATCCTCGGTCGGAAGACGAAGAACAACCCCGCCCTCATCGGCGAGCCGGGCGTGGGCAAGACCGCGATCGCGGAGGCGCTTGCGCATCGGATCGTGTCCGGCGACGTGCCCGACACCCTGCTCGACAAGCGGGTCCTGACCCTGGACATTGGCTCGCTGGTGGCCGGCACGAAGTACCGCGGCGAGTTCGAGGAGCGGCTGAAGAAGATCATCGAGGAGCTGCGGTCGAGCAGCGACTCGGTCCTGTTCATCGACGAGCTCCATACCCTGGTCGGAGCGGGCGCCGCGGAGGGGGCGATCGACGCCGCCAACATCCTCAAGCCGCCGCTGTCCCGCGGCGAGCTCCAGTGCATCGGCGCGACCACGCTGGACGAGTACCGCAAGTACATCGAGAAGGATGCGGCACTCGAGCGACGCTTCCAGCCGGTGATGGTCGACGAGCCCACCGTGGACCAGGCCAACGAGATCCTGCTCGGGATCAGGACCCGTTACGAAGAGCACCACCACGTCAAGTACACAGACGAGGCGCTCCGCGCCGCGGTCGATCTGTCGGTCCGCTACGTCGCCGACCGGGCGCTCCCGGATAAGGCCATCGACCTGATCGACGAGGCGGGTTCCCGGGTGCGGCTCCGCCACGCGTCGGCGCCACCGAGCGTGAAAGAGGCCCAGCAGGACCTCGAGGAGATCATCAAGCGCAAGGACGAGGCTATCGCGGCGCAGGAGTACGAGGGTGCCGCCCGCCTGCGCGACGAGGAGGCTGCCGGTCGGGAGCGGATCGACGAGCTGCGAAAGGCGTGGCACGAGGAGGCGGCCAAAGAGACTCCCGAGGTCGACGACGAGGAGATCGCCCAGGTCGTCAGCATGTGGACCGGGATTCCGGTCGTCCGCATCAGCCAGGAGGAGAAAGACCGCCTGCTGCAGATGGAGGATGCCCTCCACAAGCGGGTCATCGGCCAGGACGAGGCGATCAGGACGATCAGCTCCGCCGTTCGCCGCGCACGCGCCGGCCTGAAGGACCCCAAGCGGCCCATTGGCTCATTCGTGTTCCTCGGCCCGACCGGCGTGGGCAAGACCGAGCTGGCCCGGGCGCTGGCCGAGTTCATATTCGGCTCCGAGGAAGCCCTCGTGAAGCTGGACATGAGCGAGTTCATGGAACGCCACAACGTGTCGCGCCTCGTGGGCGCACCGCCGGGATACGTCGGCTACGACGAAGGCGGGCAGCTGACCGAGGCCGTGCGCCGCAAGAGCTACAGCGTGGTCCTGCTCGACGAGATCGAGAAGGCGCACCCGGAGGTCTTCAACATCCTGCTCCAGATCCTGGAGGACGGGCAGCTGACGGACGCCAAGGGCCGTCGGGTCGACTTCCGGAACACGATCGTGATCATGACCAGCAACGTTGGAGCCGCCCTGCTCCAGCGCGACTCGTCGATCGGCTTCCGGGCCGGTGGCGACGCGGCCGCGGAGGAAATCGCCGAGTACGACCGGATGAAGGAAAAGGTGCTGGGCGAGCTGAAGAACCTGTTCCGCCCCGAGTTCCTGAACCGGATCGACGCCTCGGTCGTGTTCCGCAGCCTGACCCGGGAGGAGATCCGCTCCATCGTCGACCTTCAGCTGGCGCGCGTCCTCGAGCAGGTCGCGGCCCAGCAGATGGAGCTGACGGTGACCGATGCGGCCAAGGACGCGATCATCGAGAAGGGCTTCGACCAGGCGTTCGGCGCCCGACCGATGCGGCGCGAGATCCAGAACCAGATCGAGGATCCGCTGGCCGAGCGTCTGCTCCAGGCCGAGTTCGGGCCGGGGGACAAGATCCTGGTGGACGCCGGTCCGGATGGCGGCCTCATCATCACCAAGAAGAGCCCCCGCAAGCAGCCGGTGAAGGTCGCGAACTGACCCTCGGACCGGGACAATCCGGTCTGGACTGGTGCGGAATGGGGTGCTAGTGTGGCCCCCTGTTTCGACGGGATCCCGCGCGATCTTTTCGTCCTCGTTTCATCCATCTATCGCATCTCGTGACCGGCTCGCGCGACGGCCGCTCAATGGACTTATCGGTACATGCAGAACATCGTCCGGCTGTCGGGCGCGCTGCTCGGCATCGTCTTGGGGTTTGGGTTGGGGCTGCTCATCCTTGACCGCACCGATGATCTGATCGCGCCGGCCAACCGGCCAGCCTTCCTCGTCGCGATCGTGGTGGCCGCGCTCCTCTTCGGCTACCTGGCGATCCCGTACGTGACCCTGTACCCCACGCGATGGGCCGTCGGCAGGCTTTCCGAGGCCGAGGCCGCCGACTTCGTGCTCGGCGTGATCGGGCTGCTCATCGGCTTGCTCATGGGCGCCCTGATCGGGATCCCGCTGTCGGGACTCGGGGGCGGGCTGGGCAGCTGGGTGCCGGTCGTCGTGTCGCTCGCCCTGGCCGCGATCATGGCCGGGGCGTTCATGTACAAGCGCGAGGCCATCCTGAAGGCGATTGGCAGCGTCGGGTCGGCGGGCCGCCGTGGCGTCCCGAACAAGGTGGTGGTGGATACGAGCGCGGTCATCGATGGGCGGATCGTGGACATCGCCAAGACGGGCTTCATCCTGGGCGCGCTGGTCGCGCCCCGGTTCGTCCTGGACGAGCTGCAACGGATCGCGGACTCGCCCGATGCGATCCGCCGAAACCGTGGCCGGCGGGGGCTCGAGATGCTATCCGCGCTCCAGAAGGATTCGGTCACGCCGGTCGAGATCAGCGAGGCCACGTATTCCGAGCTGGACGAGGTCGACGCCAAGCTGGTAGCGCTCGCACGCGACACGGGCGCTGCCATCCTGACCAACGACTACAACCTGAACCGCGTGGCGGAGCTCCAGGGCATCCGGGTCCTGAACATCAACGAGCTCGCGAATGCGGTGAAGGCCGTGGTCCATCCCGGTGAGGAGCTCAGCGTCCAGATCATCCAGGAAGGCAAGGAACCAGGGCAGGGCGTGGGCTACCTCGAGGACGGGACGATGATCGTGGTCGAGGGTGGCAGCCGGTTCATCAACCACGAGGTACCGATCTCGGTGACCCGGGTCCTGCAGACCGTCGCCGGCCGGATGATCTTCGCCCAGCCGCGCACGGACGAGTGACGGGGGGCACGGCCCCGCGGGCCGGCGTCCTGGTCGGGGCCGGCCGCGGCCGCCGGATGGGGGAGGAGGCGGACAAGCTGTGGCTCGAGGCGCTGGGCCGAACCATCTGGCGCTGGAGCCTCGACGCGCTCCTCGCGGTCCCGGGAATGACCACCGTGGCGGTCGTCGTCCCAGCGGATGCCATGGACCGATGGGCGGCCGCAATTCCGGCTGCCGCCACTGACCGATGCCGCCTGGTCGCCGGTGGCGAGGCACGGGTTGATTCGGTGCGGGCCGGGCTGGCGGCGCTGACCGATGCCGGTGTGTCGGATGGGGCGACGGTTCTCGTCCATGACGCGGCCCGGCCCGCGGCGTCGACTGCCCTCATGGCCGCCGTGGCCACGGCGGCAACCGGCGGCGCGGGTGCGATCCCCGTGGCTCCCGTCCACGACACGTTGAAGCGGGTGCGCGAAGGGATGGTGGTCGAAACGGTGGACCGAACCGATGTCGGCGCGGCCCAGACACCGCAGGCCGCGAGCCTGGGCATCCTGCGTGCCGCGCTGGACGCCGCCCGCGCCGAGGGTCTCGAGCCCACCGACGAAGCGGCGGCGCTGGCAGCGATCAACGTCCCGGTCCGGGCGGTGGCCGGCGATCCGGCCAACCGCAAGCTCACCGATCCCGACGACCTCCCCTTGCTCCAGTCAACGCTGCGCGCGCGCGCAGCGCCCTCCGTCGCGCCGTCCGGTGCGGCCTTTGCCGGGGGGACTGGCGCCGTCCGGGCGGGCGTGGGCTTCGACGCCCATCGACTGGCGGACGGCAGGCCGCTCCGCCTCGGCGGGCTCGCCTTCCCGGACGAGCCGCGCGGCCTGCTCGGTCACTCCGACGGCGATGTGGCACTCCATGCGGTGATCGACGCCCTGCTCGGCGCGGCGGGACTCGGCGACGTGGGCACCCTGTTCCCACCCGATGACCCTGCCTGGGCCGGCGTCGACTCGGGCGAGATGCTGCGCCGTGCCGCGGACCACGTTCGCGGGTCGGGATGGTCGCCACGGAGCGTGGACCTGGCGGTGGCCACCCAGCGGCCCGCGATCGCGCCCCGTCGTGACGAGATGACCGCCCGCATCGCCGAGCTGGCGGGGCTGCCGCCGACCGCCGTCACGGCTCGAGGAACGACGAGCGACGAGCTCGGGTTCGCCGGATCGGAGGGCATCGCCGCCTGGTCGGTGGCCGTGGTCGAGCGCACCGCGTGAGCGAATGGATCGGTGGCCGCCGTCCGGTGGCCGAGGCCCTGTCGGCGGGTCGCCCGGCGCGCCGGATGCTCATCGCCCGCGGTGTCGGTCCCAGTCCCGAGATGAAGGCACTGCGGTCGGCCGCGGCGCAGGCATCGGTCCCGATCGAAGAGGTCGCCCGCGATCAGCTGGCCCGTCTCGCCGGATTCGACGGGCACCAGGGCGTGCTGCTCGAGGTCGAGGATCGGCGCTGGTCCGATCCGATGGAGATCCTGGCAGTCGCGTCGGCCTCGCATCGGCCCCCGTTCATCCTAGTCCTGGAGCATCTCCAGGATCCGGTCAACCTGGGCGCCATTCTGCGCACCGCGGAAGCGGCCGGGGTGGACGGGGTGATCTTTCCCGAGCGCGGGTCGGCGCCGCTCAGTGCGGCGGCGGTGAAGTCCTCGGCCGGCGCAAGCGAGCACCTCCGGCTGGCGCCGGTCGGCAGCCTGGGCGCGGCCCTCGCCGAGCTCCAGTCACGGGACATCCTCCTGGTGGCCGCCGACCAGGACGCCCCGGTCCTCGCCTGGGACGCGGATCTCCGTGGACCAATGGCGGTCGTGGTCGGCGGTGAGGGAGCGGGCCTCAGCGGTCCGACCCGTCGGCGTTGCGACGTGCTCGTCCGCTTCCCGATGGCCGGCCACGTGGCCAGCCTCAATGCCGCCGCGGCCGGGGCGCTCCTCCTGTTCGAGGTCGTGCGGCAGCGGGGTCTAGAATCGCCGACCTGAGGCCGACGTAGCTCAATGGCAGAGCAGCGGTTTTGTAAACCGCCGGTTGT
>DASYGU010000215.1:0-3328 GCA_035999355.1 Candidatus Limnocylindria bacterium
GTCGTCTCGAACCAGCCGTCGCCTCGCATGACGAGCTGGTCATCGGACTCGTCGAGCAGGACGAGGTCTCCGGTCAGGCGCAGGGCATCCTCCGCGTTGCCCACGAACTCGCGCAGGAGCGCCGCCTGCTGCTCCTGGAGCTGGGAGCGGTAGGCATCGGCCAGCTGCCAGAGCCGCTGAGCGGCGAGGGTCTCGCGCTGGTCGGCCGGGAGCTCGTTCTGCCAGTTGTCGTCCTCGGTCTCGGGCGGCGGCGCCTCCTCGGCGGCCAGCTCATTGGCGGGGGTGAGGTGGTCGATCGGGTTTCGGGATGCCTCGATCAGCCAGGCGAGGATATCGGCCGGGTTGTAGAGCTCGATCAGCTCCGACAGGGTGTCGACCTCCTGCTCCTGGTCGTACCACTCCCCGTCGGCCGGATCCTGGTATGTCAGGCGCGTGACCCATAGCTGGTCAATCGGGTGGAAGCGGAGAAAGTCCTGCTCGTCGTCCACCAGCGTGATCGGGCCGATCTCCGTGAGCCGCTCGCGGTTGGCGTCCAGGAACCGTCGCAGCTGCTCGGTCGCCTCGGACACGAAGTCGCGCCGCTCGAGCTCCGCCTCCTCGGCCAGCTCGCGGAGCGCGACCAGCCGCGGCGAGCTCACGGCTTGTACACCAGGTCCGGACCCATCCGCTCCCGGAGGAAGATCGTGTGCTTGGTGTCGAAGATCGACTCGGCCACGTTGTGGCCCAGTCGCCGAGTGGCGGGGTCCTGGTACAGCTGGTCGAGGACCTCGTAGTTCGGGAGGTCGAAGATGATCACGTTGTTCCACTCCGACCCCTCGGTCACGTTGAACCAGCCGATGAACTTGATCCCGTACTTCTCCTCGTAGTCGCGGACCCGGCTCGGGAACATGTGGCGCATGCCGCGCTTGAACATCGTGTCGCGCAGCACGCCGTGACGGACGTTGAAGAAGGTGACCATCAGCGGCACGGTGCTATTCCTCGCTCTCGGTGGTCGATGGGTTGGCCGGCTCGGGCTCCTCGGTGTCGATGGTCATCGGCGCCGCGGTCGCTCCATATGTTCGACCACGGCCCGTTCGTCGCGAGGCGAAGAACACGCGGAGCAGGAAGACCGAGGTCATGGAGATGAAGAACAGCAGGATGATGGCCAGCACCAGGAGCGCGGTCAGGAACCAGACCGGCCACCCGAGCGAGAACACCCCGATCGGGATGAGCAGCAGGATGGCCGCGAACAGGATGGCCTGAACGGTGAAGCACCCCAGGCCGGGGCCCTCGTTGGGGTCGAGCTCCTCGTTCGTGCGGATGGCCATGCGGCCCCGCATCGTGCCACAAGCCGGTGACGGTCACCGGGCCTCCACCCGAATCGCGTCCGCCGGACCGATGAGCCCATCGTCGTAGGTCACGCGCCCGTCGGCCACCGTGAGCCGGACGACCCCCGGCAGATCCATGCCCAGCAGCGGCGTGTTCGCCGATCGGCTGGCCAGCGCGTCGGGCTGCACCGTCCACGCCCGGGTGGGGTCGAAGATGACGAGGTCGGCCACCGAACCGTCGGCCAACGACCGACGTTCGCCGATGATCCCTGCCGGGCGATTGGACAGGGCGCCGATCAAGGTGGTCAGCGGCAGTTGCCCGACAGCGACCGCCATCAAGCCGATGCCGAGCGCGGTCTCCAGACCGACGAGCCCGGGCGATGCCTCGGCGAACGGAACCGCCTTCCGCTCGGGCGGATGCGGGGCGTGGTCGGTGGCGATGGCGTCGATAGTGCCGTCCGCGACCCCGGCGAGGAGCGCAAGGGCGTCGTCGCGGGTCCCGAGCGGCGGGTTCACCCGACAGCGGCCGTCGTACGCGAGTGACGCGTCGAGCACGTCGGGTGCGCCGTCCGGGTCGTCCCACGAGAAGCGGCGGTCGCCCGCGACCCACGCATCGGTGAGGGCGAGGTGGTGTGGCGTCACGTCGCACGTGACCCGGATGCCGGCCGCGCGAGCCGTGCGGATCCGGGCGGCCGCCGCCGCGGTCGACAGATGGGTGAAGTGGATCCAGCCGCCGGTTTCCGCGGCGAGAGTCAGGTCTCGCTCCACGACCGCCAGCTCGGCGCTCGCCGGCCACCCCTCCAGGCCCAGCCGGGTGGCCGTGGCGCCGGCCCGCATGACGGCGCTCCCGGCCAGGGTCGGCTCCTCGGCATGCTCTATCAACGGCCGCCCCACCGTGCCGAGATATGAGAGAACGCGGCGGACCACGGCCGCGCTGCCGATCGTCGCGCCGTCGTCGCTGACGGCCACGGCCCCGGCCTCGGTCAGAGCCGCATGGTCGGTCAGCTCGGCGCCCTCCCGCCCGCGGGTCGCGGCGGCGACCACCCGCACCCGGGCGGCGGCATTCGCCGCCGCAGCCGTTACGCCGCGCAGGCGCCAGGGGTCGTCGAGTGGCGGGTCGGTGTTCGGCATCACGCAAACGGTTGTGTACCCACCGTGGGCAGCGGCCCGCGTGCCGGACTCGATCGTCTCGGCGGTCTCCCCGCCGGGCGTCCGCAGGTGGGCATGGAGGTCACAGAACCCCGGCGCGGCGACCAGGCCCATGGCATCGACCCGGGGCACGTCGAATGGAGCCAGCTCCTCGCGAATGACCCCGTCCACGACCGACAGGTCGCCGATCACGCTCGTGCTGTTCTCGGGATCGACGATCCGTACCCCGCGCAGTACGAAGCTGGCGGGCGGATCGTCCAGCGAGCCGAATCGGGCGCGGGGGTTCACACGCCCTCCGTCATCGGTCTGCCGCCAGTAGCGAGAGGACCGCCATCCGGACCGGCACGCCGTTCTCGACCTGCCGGCCGACGAGCGAACGCGGTGCGGTCGACAGCTCGGCGCTGATCTCGACGCCCTCGTTGGCCGGTCCCGGATGCATGAGCCAGGCCTGCGGGCAGGCTTTCGCCAGCCGATCGACGGTGAGGCCCCAGCGGCTCACGTACTCGTCGAGCGACGGGACCCCGCGACCTGCGGCGCGCTCGAGCTGGACGCGGAGAGCCATGACCGCATCGGCTCCGACCAGGGCCTGGTGGAGGTCGGTCACGACCGTCACGCCGGGCCACTCCCCGAACATGCCGACCCAGGCCGGTGGCCCGCACAGCACGACCGACGCGCCCAGGCGCACGAGCGCATGAAGATTCGAGCGCGCCACCCGCGAGTGGGCGGCGTCGCCCACGATCACGACCCGCGCGCCATCCAGCGTCCCAAGCGCCTCGCGCAGGGTGAGGGCGTCGAGCAGGGCCTGGGTGGGATGCGCATGCGTGCCATCGCCACCGTTCACCACCGTGCCGCGCTCGAGGGATCGGGCGGCG
>DASYGU010000221.1:0-6420 GCA_035999355.1 Candidatus Limnocylindria bacterium
GCGATGTGGCTGGCCTTCGGCACGCTGCTGTCAGTCGTATTCAAACGCGCCGCGACCGCCGCCCTGGTCGGGTTCGGCGTCTGGCTCCTGGTCGCGCTCTTCGGCCGCTTCCTGCTGGGCCTGATCCAGGCCATCATCTTCCCGGTTGATGCCAGCCTTCCGGCGGCCGACCAGCTGGCCGGTTACCAGTGGCACGCCCTCCTGAACCGGCTCCTCCCGCCGACGCTGTACAACGAGGCGTCGTCGGTCCTCCTCAACCCGTCGGTGACTCAGACCTCGGTGCCGGCCACCCTGGGCCAGCTCGATCAGGCCCAGCAGCAGATTCCGACCCTCCTGTCGCTCGACCAGAGCCTGCTCCTCGTCTGGCCGCATGTCGTGGTCATGGTCGCGATCACGGTCATCTGCTTCGCCTACGCCTATATCCGCTTCATGCGCGAGGAGGTCCGGGCCTAGCCAGTCGCCGTGCTAGGCTCCCCGCCGATGGCCGAGGGATCCGTGGAGTGCGCCAACTGCGGTCGGGCCAATCCCGATTGGGCCCAGGTCTGCCGCTCGTGCGGAGCGCCGATGCAGCATGCCGCGACCGGCGACCAGGCGGCATCCACGCTTCCCGGTCCGCTCGCCGGCGTCGACCAGGGTTCCCTGATGGCCATCGGTGGAGCCTTGGGCACGATCGTGGCCGCGATCATCATCGGCGCGATCATCGGCGGCATCCTGCCGCCCGCCCCGCCGGTCGCGGTGGCCTCCCCGACGCCGGGGGCATCGGCCAGCATCGAGCCCACACCCGCGCCGTCGATCGACCCCAGCGCGTCCGTTGGCCCGTCCGCCACCCCCGCGCCCGTCCTGCCCGGCACGCTCACGTTCGGACTGGGGCTGAACTCCGAGACGCAGCGGGTCACGAACCCGACTGACACGTTCACGCCGGGCACCACGTTCGCCCACTCGATCGAGCTCACCGCCCCGTTCGGGGTGACCCAGATCGGGGAGGGCGTGTGGCAGATCGCCGAGGACGGAACCGAGACCCAGGCCATCAACCCCGAGGAGAACCAGCTCACGGTGGACCCAGATGCCAGCATCGACGGCTTCACGGTGCCGACCAACGCGCTGCTCGACCCGCTCGGGCCGGGCACGTTCGTGATGCGGGTCTACCGCGGCTCCGAGTTGCTGGCGCAGGGCACGTTCATCCTGGCCGAATAGGCGGTCCGGCCTCGCCCTCCGCCGTGGATTCGGCCGAGGCGGCAACCTCGTTCCATGCCTCTCCGTACAGCCGCGCCCAGATCGGCAGGTAGCCGGGGTATGCGACCCGGGCTTCGGTGATGACGTCCCGGTCGAGGGTGATCACCGCCATCCGATCGGTTGTTTCGACGATGGTGTGTCCACTGGGGTCCACGGCCACCGACGGCCCACCGAGGAGGACGCCCGCCTCGGGATCCGGCCGGTTGACCGACAGGACGTACGCGGCCGAGGTCAGGGCGTTCGCCCGGAAGACGACCTTCCAGCGCTGGTAGGTCTTCTCCTCGGACGCGCGCGGGATGAGGATCGCCTCCGCGCCCAGCGCCCCGAGCAGGTGCGACCCCTCGGGCCGGTTGGTGTCCGAGCAGATCTGGATCCCGACCGGCATCCCGAACGCATCGGTCGGTCGTGCGATCGCCGTCCCGGGCTGGTAGTGGCTCGTCTCCCGGAAGCCGTCCTCCTCGGGGAGGTGAAGCTTTTCGAAGGTCGACACCAGCTCCCCGGTCGAGTCGAAGACGAGGCCGCGGCTGGTTCGGCGTCCGCTCTCGTCGCGATGGATGATCCCGCCCACCAGGCCGATCTGCGCCGTGCGCGCCGCTTCCGCCTGGACCGTCATCCGGGGACCGCCCATCGACTCCGCGTCGTCGTCCACGGCCTCTTTCGTGGCCGGGTGCCAGGGATGGAGCGGGAGCTCGGGCAGGAGGGCGATGTCGGCTCCCCGCCGAGCGGCCTCGTCCAGTCGTTGGCCCAGGCGCACGACACCGTCGGGCTGCCAGAAGACCTCACTGACGAGCGCAACGGTCAGCTTGCCATCGGTCCGTCGTACGGCGTTCATGTGGATTCCTCCTGCGCGGCCTTGAGCAGGCCGATGAGGTACGAGGCGTTGCGACTGACATCGGCGTAGTCCTTGGGCTGCAGGCTGCCGATCTCGTTGAAGCGTTCGACAAAGCGTTGGTGGCCCTTTCGGCCTTCGGTCTGGCCCCAGGCACTCGAGGCCGGGATGAAGAAGATCTCGCCATTGCGCGAGATGCCGACTGTGAACGCCTTGCCCCTTACGGTCTCCAGCGGCTTGCCTTCGAAGCGGCGGGCGATAGCTTCCAGGTCGTCGTACGTCAGCGGAGCCGTGCGGCCGTCGTTCATCGGTTTTCCTCTTCGGCCAGGAACTCGCGGACCAGGTTCTGGAAGTGGTACACGCCGTTCTCGCGCAGGGCGCTGAACCGGCCGCTGTCATAGGCGCGCGAGCGGAGCCCGCGCTGCACCTGCTCGCACAGGACGATGTCCTCCTGCTGGATCTGGTCCGAGAACGCGATCCCCTGCTGCATGGATTCCCAGCCGGGGCCTGTTCCCGGCTCGGCGAAGAACCACTCGAAGACGGTGAGCGTCCGCTCGTGGCCGAGGGGCAGGACGACGTTGGACGAGAGGTTGTCGGGGTAGATGTTGAACATCGTGTTCGGGAAGACCCAGTAGTACAGGGCGCTGTCCTCGCCGTCGGCGCGGCGCATGAACCGACGGTCGCGGCCCACCTCTTCGCCGGGCTTCAGGTCGCGGATGGGCGCGTACTGCTTCGAGTAGTAGCGGTGCTCCTCCACCCGGTACGCGTCGTAGTCGACCTCCTTGAACAGGTCCGGGTGGGCGATCGGCAGGTGGTAGCCCTCGAGGTAGTTGTCGACGTAGACCTTCCAGTTGCAGTCGATCACGTACTCCCGCCGCTCCACGAGCCGCATGTGGGACAGGTCGAAGCGGGCCGCCTCGACCTCGGCGGGGATGGAGCCCAGGACGTCGGCGAGGGGCGGCGCGTCCGGATCGAGGTTGGCGAACACGAACGGGCCCCATGGCTCGACGCGGATGGGGACGAGGCCGAACTCCTCCTTGCGGAAGTCCTCGGTGGCCTCCATCTCGGGGCAGGCACGGAGCGTCCCGTCCAGGCCGTAGGTCCAGCCGTGATACCGACACTGGAGGCTCTTCCGGTTGCCCCGGGCGAGGGCGACCTGGCCGGCCCGATGGCGGCACACGTTGTAGAAGCCGCGGAGCTCGCCGTCCAGACCGTGAGTGATCACGATCGGCTCGTCGACGATGGTGGCGGGCACGAAATCGCCGATCCGGGCGAGGTCCTCCGAACGGGCCACGAGCTGCCAGGTCCGGCTGAAGATCCGATCCTTCTCCGCCTCGAGGATGCCGGGGTCCAGGTAGAAGCGCGACGGGATCGTCGCCGCCCGGGACAGCGGAACCGTGGTCATGGCAGATTTCCCGTGGCCGTCCGCTCGCCGTCGCCGTCACGCTCGTACGTCAGCTCCGAGCCGTCGCCCGTCTGGGCGGTCAGGCTGAACGAGAACTTCGCGTCGTTGATGACCGCATCGCCGGTCAGGTCCAGGCCACGCGAGAACGCGCAGTCGTCGAGGGTGACTTCGTAGCCCTGGTCCGTGACCCGATACGAGATCGTGCCGCCGAACTGGCAGCCATAGGTCAGCGGCTTGGTGAGATCCCAATCCCAGAAGTCGGCGTTGTTGTTGATCTCATCGTCCACCGCCGAGAGGGCGTCCAACGTGGAGTCGTAGTCACTCACGTCGGCGGCCGGGATGGGCACGTACGGCTCGACCGCGGGCAGGTCGCAGGTCGTCTCCCGCTCGGGCAGCGTGCCGTCGAGCAGGAACGCGGCGATCACGTCGTCCGGACACGGGTTGCCGCGGAGGTAGATGACATGCGGGCCGCCCGGCTGGACGATGAAGTATGGATCCTCGAGCTGGGCCACGATCCGCTCCGAGCCCGCGTACGGAGTCGCCGGGTCGGCGGTCGCCGCCAGCACGAACACCGGGTACGACGTGTCGGTCAGGTACGCCGGGCGCTCCTCCGGACCATGGACCGGCCAGTAGGCGCACGGCAGGTTCCCGTAGTAGACCGATCCCAGCCGAAGATCGGCGACACCGGCATCCTCGCCGGCGGCGAGGTACTCGTCCGCCCGGTCAGCGGCCGAGCCGGAGCCGAACGCGTAGTCGGTGCAGTCCACCGCGTAGTACAGGGCATCGGACCAGGTGGGATCCGGGATGGTGGTCAGGGTGTCCGCGTTCTGGCCGAGCGCGAGGTAGTCCAAGCGAGCGAGGGGCAGGAGCTCGCCCCGTGCGGCCTGGGCGAGCGCGCGCTGGAGCAGCATCCGCCAGTAGGTGGGCGTGACGTTGTCGGCGACCGCGGTCTCGAGGTCCGCCCAGCTGAACTCGCGGGTCTCTACCACGCCCTCATCGGTCACGAAGTCGTAGGTCATCGGGCCGTCCTGGAGCGCGCTCACCAGCGCATCGTACGAGTCGAGTGGATCCTCGCCGCCGAAGTCGGTCTGGCAGGCCGAGTCCTGCCAGCAGAGGTCGAGGATCATGGCCAGCGTGTCGGCGTGGGCATGCGTCGCCTCCACGTGGTAGTCGGTCCCGTCCACGGTGAGATCCACCGACCCGTCCAGGAGCAGGGCCTGGATCCGCTCGGGGTGGGCGGCGGCGAAAACCTGGGCGTACTGGGTCCCGTAGCTCTCCCCGTACAGGTCGATCTGCTCCGCCCCCAACCAGTCCAGGAAGACCTCGAGGTCCTCGGACGCCTGCTCCGTGGAGAAGTACGGCAGATCGGCGTGGTCGACCCCCGTCTCCTCCAGGCAGTCGGCCACGAACGACTCGGTCGCGCCCGCGTAGGCCTCGGCGTCCGCACCCGAGACGGTGGGCATGATCGGGCTCGAGTACCAGGCGACCGCGGCCTCGGGGCACTGGAGCGGGCGCGACCGGCCAATGCCCCGCTGGTCGAAGAACACGATGTCGTAGCGCTCGGGGATCTCCGCGTCGAAGTACGCGCTGTAGTCGTCCGCCACCGCGATACCGGACGAGCCCGGCCCTCCGGTCGCGATCACGATCACCCCGTCGCGGGTCCCGCTCAGGGCGCGCTGGATGGCGAACGAGACCTCCCACGTCGGCCCGCCCGGATTGAAGTGGTCGCGAGGGACGTTGATCGTCACGCAGCTGAACGCGCTGTCCTCGCAGGCGCGTTCGCTCACGAATACCGGGTTGGGCTTGATGAGGACGCTGGCCGCGGCCCACACGCCGATGCCAGCCACCACGACCAGGCCAAAGACGAGCAGGGGGCGGCTGGACAGGGCCGACATCGGCGGCATGCTAGCAGCCGCGCTGACGCTCACCGGGAGCGAGTTCGAGCCTTGCCGCGCTGCCGTGCGAAGTGCTACAACCACCCTCTACGCGAGCGGCAGACGGGAGACGAGCCCGACTGACGGCTGCCACCGCCCACTGGAGGAGAGGAATGAAGTCTGCTGCACGAGGCGCCGCCGTATTCGCGGCGCTGGCGATCGCTCTGGCCGCGTGTTCCGGAGGCGGTGGGGACTCCCTGACGACCATCCAGGACGAGGGGACCATCCAGATCTCGACGGACCCGAACTACGAGCCCCAGTCGTTCCTCGATGACAACGGCGAGCTCATCGGGTTCGACATCGACGTCGCCAGGGAGATCGCCGATCGCCTTGGCGTCGAAGTCGAGTTCGTGACGCCCACATTCGACCTGGTCCAGGCCGGCGGCTGGAACGGCCAGTGGGACGTTTCGGTTGGCTCGATCACGGTCACCGACGCGCGGAAGGAAGTCCTCGACTTCACCCCGCCCTACTACTTCACGCCGGCGCAGCTTGCCGCAACGGAGGCCTCGGGCATTGCGAGCATCGAGGACTTCGCGGGCAAGAAGATCTGCGTGGGCGCGGCGACGACCTACCTCGACTGGATCAACGGTGACCTGGTCCTGGGCGACGGGTCGGAGCTGGCCCCGGTGCCTGACGGTGTCGAAGCCGTGGCGCTCGAGACGGACGCGCTGTGCGCGGAGTCGATCGACGCCGGACGCGATGAGTTCGACGGCTGGCTCAGCTCGTCGACGACAGTGGCCGCGGCCATCGACGGCGGCGTGCCGATCGTGACCGTGGGCGACCCGGTGTTCTACGAGCCCCTCGCGGTCGCGACGGACAAGAGCGGTCCCGACAACGATGCGCTCCAGGCCGAGCTCGACGACATCATCAACGCGATGCATGAAGACGGCACGCTCACCGACATGAGCATGGAGTGGTACGGGATCGACATCACGACGAAGGAGTAGGTCCGCCCCTGTCCAGAACCTAGGAACGGGGACGCACAAGCGTCCCCGTTCCGCACTTAAGGGAGGCATCCC
>DASYGU010000227.1:0-6990 GCA_035999355.1 Candidatus Limnocylindria bacterium
ATGGCGGCCACGATCAGCGAGCCGGTGGAGACGATCGAGGACGTGGTCGAGCCGTATCTCATCCAGGCCGGGCTGCTTGCCCGCACCCCACGCGGCCGGCAGCTGACCCCGTCCGCCTGGACCCACCTGGGACTGACGCCGCCCATTCACGCGACGGTCGAGGCCACCCCCCAACCGGGCCTGTTCGACTGATTTTCGGGCCCGTTCCGCACGATCTGGTCCGGTCCGGGGGAGTCGCGCAGAAAACGGCCGATATCCACATTCGGTCCCGCTACGATCCGGCTCCGGGTCGCGTCACGCACCCAGCCCTTGGTGCGGCGGCGATCCAGGGAGCGAGGAGGGCCCCCTCAGCGTGGAAGCATTAGCTTCGTTCTTCAAGTTCCACGAACGGGGTACGACGTTCGGCACCGAGGTTCGGGCCGGCATCACCACGTTCATGGTCATGGTCTACATCGTGGCCGTGAACCCACTCATCCTGAGCGCGGCGGGTATCGATGCCGCAGCGGCCGCCGCCGCGACAGCCTTGGTGGCTGCGGTCATGACGATCCTGATGGGGATCGTGGCCAACGTTCCTCTCGCCCTGGCCGCCGGCCTGGGCATCAACGGTATCGTCGCCTTTGGTCTCATCCTGGGAGCCGGTCTCACGCCGGCGGGCGCCATGGGCGTCATCGTCCTGGAAGGCCTGGCGATCACGGTTCTCGTCTTGGCGGGGCTTCGCGAAGCCGTCATGGATGCCGTCCCGATGGCCCTCAAGCGGGCGATCGCGGTGGGCATCGGCCTGTTCATCCTGTTCATCGGCTTCGTCGATGGCGGGCTGATCGTCGGCCAGGAAGGTCCGGTCCCGGTCGCGTTCGTGTTCCCCAACTCGCCCGCGGCGTGGGTAACCCTGTCCGGGCTCGCGATCACGATCATCCTCTACGCCCGGAAGGTGCCGGCCGCGCTGATCATCAGCATCGTGCTGACCAGCGTGGTTGCCTACCTGCTCGGCGTGAGCACGCTGCCGGATTCGTTCTCGGCAACCCCGAATTTCTCCACGCTCGGACAGTTCGACTTCAGCGTCTTCGACAGCCTCCCGCTGGCGGTCGCGCTGCTGACGATCTTCACGATCATGCTGGCTGACTTCTTCGACACGATGGGGACGGCCACGGCGATCACCGAGCAGGCTGGTCTCATGACGGAGGACGGGAAGGTCCCGCAGATCCGCCGGCTGCTCCTCGTCGACTCCCTGGCCGCGGTCGCCGGTGGGGCGGCGGGAATCAGCTCGAACACCAGCTACATCGAAAGCGCAGCCGGGGTGTCCGAAGGCGGCCGCACCGGTTTCAGCTCGATCGTGGTCGGCCTCCTCTTCGCCGTCATGATCCTGTTCTCACCGCTGGTGGCCCTCGTGCCGCTGCCGGCAACGGCCGCGGTCCTCATCCTGGTCGGGTTCTTCATGGTTTCGACCCTGGTCAAGGACATCGACTTCACGAACTTCGAGGATGGCTTCCCGGCGTTGCTGGCGATGATCCTCATGCCCCTGACCTTCAACATCACGGTGGGCATAGGCGCCGCCTTCATCGTCTGGGTGTTCATCAAGGTCATCCTGGGCAAGTTCCGGGAGGTCCACTGGCTGATGTGGATCGTCTCGCTCGCGTTCCTGATCTACTTCCTGCAGGAAGTCGTCAAGGCCTACATCTAGGCCACTCCACACCGACGACGCCCGGCCGGGCCATCCCGCCGGGCGTCGTGCTGCTCCGTCGCGGTTCGGGCTAGCCTTCCGCCGTGACCGATCCCGAGCGGCGACTCCGCGTCGACGACTTCGATTACGACCTGCCCACCGAGGCGGTAGCCCAGACGCCGGCCGAGCCGCGCGACGCCAGCCGTCTGCTCGTTCTTGACCGCCCGGATTCGCGGCCACGGCGGCCCGCTCTGACCGAGGCTCGCTTCGCCGATATCGGGACATGGCTGGAGCCGGGCGACCTGCTTGTCGTCAACGACAGCCGGGTCCTCCGCTCCCGGCTCCGCGGACGGCGCGCCGGCGGGGGAGCGGCGGAGGTCCTGCTCCTTCGGCCGATGCCCGATGGCCGCTGGGAAGCGCTCGTTCGTCCCGGCCGTCGTCTCCCGCCGGGCGGATCGGTCCAGCTGTCGAGCGGCGACGCGGTGATCGTGGGCGAATCGGTGGGGGAGGGCATCCGAGCGGTGGCCTTGCCCCGCGACCCGATTGCCCTGATGGCCGACGCGGGCGAGATGCCGCTCCCGCCGTACATCACCGCCCGCGAGGCTCCCGACGAGCGGTACCAGACCGTGTACGCCGAGCCGCCGGGCTCGGCGGCCGCCCCAACGGCCGGCCTCCACTTCACCCCGCGCCTGTTGGACGAGCTGGCGGCCGCGGGGGTGGAGCGGGCGAGCGTCACGCTTCACGTCGGGCTGGACACGTTCCAGCCGCTGGACGGCACGTTCGTGGACGAGCACCGCATCCATCGCGAGTGGTATGTCGTGCCGGAGGCGACCCGCTCCGCGATCGTGCGGACGAAGGCGGCCGGTGGGCGGGTGGTGGCGGTGGGCACGACCACGACCCGGGTGCTCGAAACCCTGGCCCGGACCGGGGCCTCGAAGGGCTGGACCGACCTGTACATCATTCCGCCTCACGCCTATCGATCGGTCGATGCGCTGATCACGAACTTCCACTTGCCGCGGAGTTCGCTCCTGTTGCTGGTGACCGCCTTCGTCCAGGACGGGATGCCGGACGTCGGGCCACTGGACGCGCGCGATGCGCTGCTGGCGGCATACCAAGCCGCGCTGGCCAGCGGCTTCCGCTTCTACTCGTTCGGCGACGCAATGCTCATCCGCTGAGCCCGCGTCGGTATCCTCGGGTCGTGCCACCGCCCATCACGTTCGAGGCCTCGCCGACGAAAATCGGTCGCGCCAGGCTGGGGCAGCTCGAGACCCCACATGGCGGGGTTGACACGCCCCAGTTCATGCCAGTTGGCACGCAGGCGACGGTCAAGGCGCTGACTCCCGCGGACCTGCGGAGCGCCGGGACCACGATCCTGCTGGGCAACACCTATCACCTGTCGCTGCGGCCGGGCGAGGACCGAATCGCGCGGTTGGGCGGACTGCACGCCTTCATGGCCTGGGACGGACCCATCCTGACCGACTCGGGCGGCTACCAGGTCTTCAGCCTCGGCCATCTGCGGACGGTGGACGACGACGGCGTGACGTTCGCCTCCCACCTCGATGGATCGGTCGTCCGGCTCACGCCCGAGCGGGCGATCGCGATCCAGGAGGCGCTCGGAAGCGACATCGCAATGGTCCTCGACCACCTGGTGGGGGCCGACGCACCCGTGGAGGCGGTCGCCGATGCGATGGCCCGCACCCACGCCTGGGCGGCGCGTTCGCTCCACGCCCGGCAGCGGCCGGACCAGGCGGTCTTCGGGATCGTGCAGGGCGGCATCGACCAGCCCCTGCGCCGGACATCGGCCGAAGCGATCGCCGCCCTGCCGTTCGACGGCATCGCCATCGGCGGCCTGTCGGTGGGGGAGTCGAAGGCGGCCATGGCGTCCGCGCTCGAGGCGGTCGCCGAGACCCTGGCCGGTGACGCCCGTCCCAGATACCTCATGGGTGTGGGCTCACCCGAGGATTTCTTCGTCGCCATCGAGCACGGGGTGGACCTGTTCGACTGTGTCCTGCCCACCCGCCTGGCCCGTCACGGGCAGCTGTGGACCTCCGAGGGACGCCTGCGCTTGGGCAACTCAGCAGTCCAGGACGATCCGCGGCCGGTGGATCCCGCCTGCCGCTGCGAGACATGCCGTGACTACTCGCGGGCCTACCTCGCCCACCTGTTCCGGGCGGGTGAGCTGCTCGTCCATCGGCTCACTTCGGTCCATAACCTCACCTATACTCTCGACCTGATGCGGGCCATCCGCCAGGCGCTCACGGATGGCGGCTACGAGGCCCTTCGCGACCGCGTGACAGGCCAGTTCGCGGCTCCGGACGACGACCCGCAATCAGCCAGTAACGACCCGATACAGGACGTCGTCCGAGACTGATTCTGCGTCGGACACCACAGGGACGAGTGATACGCCGATGGGCAATCGAGACCGCCCCAAGAAGCAGCCGAAGCGCCAGAAGAAGGACAAGGCCCATAAGGCCGCCCCGCCGTTGGTCTACGAGCCCACGACGGTGGAGGTCATCAGGCCGACCCGCAAGCCGCGCGACGAACCCGACGCCGGGTGACCCGCGAAGCCACCCGAGCAGTCAGGAAGGAGCCCGGATCCCGCATGGACGCGACAGCGGCCGCCCCCAAGACCCAGGCCAACGGGGAGAAGACCCCGGCCAACGGAGAGAAGACCCCGGCCAACGGCGAACGCGCGCGCGCGGTCGATGCGGCCATCCTCCAGATCGAGAAGCAGTTCGGGCAGGGAGCGATCATGCGGCTGGGTGACACCGGCGCCCGGACCGCGGTCGACGTCATCCCGACCGGTTCGGTGGCGCTCGACCTCGCGCTCGGCGTGGGCGGCGTGCCGCGCGGCCGGATCACGGAGATCTTCGGCCCCGAATCGAGCGGCAAGACGACGCTTTGCTACCACATCGCGGCCAACGCCCAGAAGAAGGGCGGGATCGTCGCCTTCATCGATGCCGAGCATGCGCTGGATCCCGGCTACGCCCGCAACCTGGGCGTGAACGTGGACGAGCTCCTCGTCTCGCAGCCGGATACCGGTGAGCAGGCCCTGGAGATTGCCGAGACCCTGATCCGAAGCAGCGGCGTGGACGTCGTCATCGTCGACTCGGTCGCCGCGCTCGTGCCGCGGGCGGAGATCGAGGGCGAGATGGGGGACTCGTTCGTTGGTCTCCAGGCCCGGCTGATGAGCCAGGCCCTCCGCAAGCTGACCGGCGCGGTGAGCCGTTCGAACACCGCCCTCGTGTTTACCAACCAGCTGCGCGAGAAGATCGGGGTCATGTTCGGCAACCCGGAGACCACTCCCGGTGGCCGCGCCCTGAAGTTCTACGCCTCGATCCGGATGGACATCCGCCGGATCGAGACCCTGAAGAACGGGACCGATGCGTTCGGCAGCCGGACCCGGGTCAAGGTCGTGAAGAACAAGGTCGCCTCGCCGTTCCGGATCGCCGAGTTCGACATCCTCTACAACGAGGGGATCAGCCGCGAGGGCGGCCTGCTCGACGTGGGCATCGCCTCCGGCGTGCTGACCAAGACCGGCGCGTGGTTCAACTACGGCGACACCCGGCTCGGGAACGGGCGCGAGGCCTCGCGGGAGTTCCTGAAGGCCAACCCGGGCATGGCCGATGCGATCGAGGAGGAGATCCACGGTCGGTTGGCGTCGATCACGGTCGACGTGACGGCGGCCGAGTCGGAGTCCGCGACCCCGGCCTGACCGGGTGACCACACCGCGAACCCGGTCCCGAACGCCCAGGGAGCCCAAGCCGCCGCCCGACGCCGAGCAGGCGTTCGAGATCGCCGGCCGCTTTCTCGGCACGCGGCCACGCTCCCGGTGGGAGGTTGAGCAGCGCCTCCGCCGATCGGGCACGACCGACGAGGTGGTTGCCGTCACCCTCGAGCGCCTCGAGCGGATTGGCTTCGTGGACGACACCGCGTTCGCCCGGTGGTGGGTCGAGCAGCGTGATCGGCATTCGCCGCGGGGACGGATGGCGCTCGAGACCGAGCTCCGCGCCAAGCGCATCCCGCCGGCCGTCATCGCCGCGCTCCGTGACGTGCCGCCGGACGAGGAGCCGGTCAGCGAGGACGATCGGGCCGATGCGGCCCTCGAACGGCACCTGAAGGGACGGCCGCTGCCGGACGACCCGAAGGCGCTCCAGCGGCTGGGCATGTACCTCGTCCGCCGCGGGTTCGACCCGGCCACCGCCCGGGCTGCGCTCCGCCGACGCGGCGCCGGGGTCTGAGTCGATAATCGCGCCCATGCGATTCGCGCTCATGACCGAGCCCCAGCAGGGGCTGTCGTACGGCGAGATCCTGGCCGCCGTCCGCGCCGCGGAGGCCGCCGGGCTCGAAGCGTTCTTCCGATCCGACCATTACCGCAGCTTCCCCGGGCCGGCGGACAACCCGACGACCGATGCCTGGGCCACTCTGGCCGGGCTTGCCCGCGAGACATCGACCATCCATCTCGGGACCCTCGTCTCGCCGTTCACGTACCGCGTGCCGGGCAACCTGGCCAAGGTCGTGGCCACCGTCGACGAGATGAGCGGCGGCCGGGTCGAGGTCGGCATCGGTTCGGGCTGGTTCGCCGAGGAACATGCCCGCTACG
Source organism: Candidatus Limnocylindria bacterium (assembly GCA_035999355.1). GTDB lineage: Bacteria > Chloroflexota > Limnocylindria > QHBO01 > QHBO01 > DASTEQ01. The sequence continues at coordinate 6,261 of DASYGU010000227.1, forward strand.
GCATCCCGTATCGCGAGCCGATCTCGGTCCGCTACGACCAGTTCGAGGAGGCCCTGACCGTCATCCACGGGCTGTGGACCGAGCCCGATGGCTGGAGCTTCACGGGACAGGACTGGCAGGTGACCGACGCGCTGTTCCGGCCCCGCCCCACCTTCTCGGGAAAGCGCCATCCGCACCTCATCCTGGGCGGCGACGGCCTGCCCCGCCAGGCGGCGCTCGTGGCCCGCTTCGCGGACGAGTTCAACCGCAGCTCGGCCACGCCGGATCGGCTGCGACGCAGCTACGAGCGCGTTCGCGAGGCGTGCGTGGCCATCGGTCGCGACCCGGAGGAGGTCGTGCGCTCGGCGATGATCGGAGTGCTCGTGGCGGAGACCGAAGCCGAGCTCGGCGAACGGGTCCACGCCCAGCTGCGGATGCTGGGAAGCGACGAAGGGGCCGACGCGTGGCTGGCGGACCGGCGCGGCCGCTGGATCATGGGCACGCCCGAGCAGGCTCACGAGCAGATCGGCGAACTGGAGGCGGCCGGCGCGCAGCGGATCATGCTCCAGGACTTCCTGCCCCGCGACCTGGGCATGATCGGGCTCCTGGGCCAAATCGCGGCCGGTTGAGCGCGCGCGGGGACCCGCCCGGGCAGTTGGAGTAGAGTACCCCGCACCGATCGACGGAACGCTGCCGTGATCGGTTTGAGTACGACATTTTGCGGGCCCGACCGGGCACGCCGGGACCGAAA
>DASYGU010000308.1:0-2696 GCA_035999355.1 Candidatus Limnocylindria bacterium
GGCCTGACCGAGGCCGAGGCCAGCGCGATGATCGTGAACGGATTCATCGAGCCCATCGTCAAGGAGCTGCCGATGGAGTACGCGGTCGAGATGAATCGGCTCATCCAGCTCCAGATGGAGGGCGCGGTCGGCTAGACCCGCGGGTCCATTGCCGATCCTCCCCCGCCGATGACGTCCGGCACGCCCACCTCCGCCCCGATCGCGCTCGGCCCCGGCAACCTGACCCCGGACGCGGTTGCGGCGCTGTCCGCATCCCGCACCGAGCCCGACTGGCTTCACGACGCACGCCAGGCCGCCGTGGAGCGCTACACCGCCACGCCGTGGCCCACCGGCGCGGAGGAGGAGTGGCGCCGGACCTCGTTGAGGGGACTGCCCGTCCAATCGTCGCTGGACGAGGACGCCGCCACCGAAGTGTCCGCCCTCGATCCTGATTCGGTGGCCCGTGGCGTGGTGTTCGCCTCTCTCGCGGACGCCGCGCGCGAGCACCCCGACCTCGTCCGACCGCTGCTCAGCAAGCCGGCGGAAGGCCCCGCGACCCACGCCGCGTTCTGGCACCTGGCCCATGCGACCTGGGCCACGGGCACATTCTTGTACGTCCCGCCCAATGTCACGGTCGATCTCGTGCTCCGGGCGCGCACGGTCGCAGGGCGAGCGGATGGAGCCGCCTTCCCGGTCACGTACGTGATCGTGGGGGAGGGGTCGGAGGTCACCCTCCTGGAGGAGTTCAGCTCACCCGACGGCATCCCCAGCTGGTTCGGCGGCATCGTCGACCTCCGCGCGGAGCGCGGAGCGCGGGTGCGCTACGCCAGCCTGCAGCTGCTCGGCGACCAGGCGTGGCGAGTATCGGCCCAGCGCGTGATCGTGGGCCCTGACGCGGTCGTGACGACCTTGAACGCGGAGATCGGCTCGAAGGTCACCAAGCTCGGCCTGGACGTCCGGATGACGGGGACCGGCGGCACGAGCCGGTTGCTCGGCCTCCTTGCGGCGGGGGACGACCAGAAGATCGACATCAACTCGGTCCAGGACCTCATCGGGTCCCATACGACCTCGGATCTCCTGTACCTGTCCGCCCTCTACGACCAGGCCCATGCCGCGTTCTACGGCATGACCCGGGTGCGGTCCGAGGCGAAGCAGACCAGCTCGTACCAGGAGTGTCGCAACCTCCTCCTGTCGCCCGGCGCGGGGGCCGAACCGATCCCGGTTCTCGAGATCGAGACCAACGACATCCTGCGCTGTGGGCACGGCGCGACCGCCGGCGCGATCGACCCGACCCAGATGTTCTACGCGCAGACGCGTGGCCTGACCGCGGACGAGGCGGAGCGGATGATCGTGCGTGGCTTCTTCGAGCGCGCGGTGGCCGATATCGGCTCGGAGCCGATCCGGGCGCGGGTCCTGGCCGCCCTGGCCTCGCGCATCGGTCAGGAAGCGGCATGAGCGAAGCCGCGGAGGCCATGATCCCGATGGGTGGATTCTCGACCGGCCTGCAGGCCACCGACGTCGAACCGGGGACCGTGGTGACGGTGACGGTTCAGGGCGTCCCGCTGTGTGTGGGCCGGACCACCGATGGCCGATGGGGCGCGATCGACGACGTCTGCACCCACGACGAGGGAGACCTCGGCGACGGCGAGCTGGACGGGACCGCGGTTGAATGCCCACGCCACGGTGGCCGCTTCGACCTGTTCACCGGCCGCGTCCTCGCCCTCCCGCCGGTCATCCCGGTCCGGGCGTACCCTGTTCACGTGGACGATGGCGCGGTGATGGTGGACCTGCCATGAAGATCAGCACCCGCTCGGAGTACGGCATCCGCGTCCTCCTGGCGCTGGCCCGCGCCGAGGACGATGAGCCGCTCTCGCTGACCAGCGTGGCCCGCACCGAGCGCCTGCCCCATGCCTATCTCGAGCAGCTCGTCGCCGACCTGCGCCGCGCAGGCCTGGTGACCGCCACCCGGGGCCAGGCCGGCGGCTACCGGCTGGCGCGACCGCCCCAGGAGATCAGCCTGGCGACCGCGATCCGAACGCTCGACGGGCCTCTGCTCGAGATGCCGTGCGCCGGTGTCGAAAGTGCCGAGCGCTGCGACCGCCCCGAGCCGTGCTCGGTCCACGAGGCGTATGAGCGGCTGTTCGAATCGATTGATTCCACCCTCGGGACCACCACCCTCGCCGATCTGGCCGCGCAGGCCGCATCGGCCGGTGGACCGCCCTACTCCCCTGATGTTCGACGACGCATCCGGGCCGCGGCCGAGGCCACCGCCCACGTCCAGTCCCAGACCATGAACGGAGCCCCATGACCGACCAGCTGGTGATCTCTGACCTCGAGGTCAGCGCCGGGAAACGCAAGATCCTCAAGGGCCTGTCCCTGACCGTGTCCCAGGGCGAGGTCCACGCCCTGATGGGCCCCAACGGCTCAGGCAAGACGAGCCTGGCCTACGCCCTGCTCGGCCACCCCGAATACAAGGTGGATGCCGGCGACATCACGTGGCGTGGGGAGAGCCTCCTCAAGCTCTCCCCCGACAAGCGGGCACGGGCCGGAATGTTCCTCGCCTTCCAGTACCCGAGCGCCATTCCGGGCGTGACCGTGGCCAGCTTCCTGCGGAACATCTACAACGCCGTCCACCACCCGGTCGACCCGGCCGCCGAGACCAACGGTGCGCCGCCGAAGTACAGCGGCATCCCGCTCGCCAAGTTCCGCAAGCTCCT
>DASYGU010000027.1:0-1645 GCA_035999355.1 Candidatus Limnocylindria bacterium
GGCCCCGACCACGAGGGCGGTGGCCGGCACGGCCCACAGCTCGGCCGACTCCAGGCGGACGGGCCGGACCCAGGCGACGGCGAGCCCCAGACCCAGGATCGCGAACACGATGAGCGTGAATGGCCACGGTGCGCCAGCGCCGACGGCGACCGCCGCAAAGCCGGTGGCGCCGATGACGACGAACCGGCCGAGCTGCGATCGGACGAGGATGAGGAACCACAGACCGATGAGCGCGTACCAGCCCACCCACTTCGAGGCGGCGGCCAGGCCGATCATGACTCCGACGAGGGGCAGGACCCACCAGGCAGATCGTTTCCATCGGCCCCCCCAGATGGGCCAGAAGAGGGCGTAGCCGGCCATGATGAACAGCGCGACGAAGATGTCGTTCATCGCGATCCGGCTCATCGCGAAGCTCATGAGGTCGATGGCCACGAATACCCCGGCCAGGATCGCGATCGAGCGACGCCGGAAGAGCAGGGCGGTCAGCAGGTAGACCAGCCCGGCCAGGAGCGCCCCGAAGGCGGTGGCCGCCAGCCGCCAGGCAAACGCGTTCTGGCTGATGTCGACCCGGACCAGGGCCGCCCCGTCGTCATCCGCGGCGGCAACGATCAGCTGGCCGTGATCGTCGCTCTGGGAAGTGTCGCTGACGTCGAATCCCAGCGCCGCCGGGGTGCCGGCGAAGGGAGCCTCGTCGTAGACCCCGTATCCGGATCGGTTGTCGCCGTGCGGCTCGATGACCCACACCGCCGACTCGCCGGCGACATACACGAGATTGGCAACCGGATCCCACCCGAGGGCCAGGCCCGGACCGGGAAGCGGGACGGTCGCGTCGGGGATGATCGTCCCGCCGCGGTAGATTGCCAGGCCGCCGCTGACCGCGGGATGCTCGTCGGTCGCCGGCAACGGGCCGATCGGGACCCAGGTCAGCTGGCTCGTCCCCTGCCCGCTGGTCATCAGCGCGCCGAGTGGTGCCGAGGACGGCCGTTGGCTGGACTCGGTGCTCATCGTGGTCGCGTCCAGCGTCTGGACCGTGCCGGCGTCGAGGTCGAGCACGATCACCCGCGCACTGACCGGCTGGTCCCCGCCGACGGCGGCGACGTACGAGATCGCATCCACGTCGATGTCCCGGCGGGACAGCTCGACGCCGGTCACCCGCTCGAAGACCGCCACCTCGCCCGGCCCGCGTACGGCGAGCACGGTTTCGCTGTTGGAGGACACGATCTGGAGCACGCCGTCCATCCCGGTGTCGATGCCGACACTCGCCGGTGGCGGCGCTCGCTCGCCCTGCTGGGTAAGGAACGTGGTGAGGTCGAACGTGGCGATCGTGCCGTCTGAGCGAAGGCCGACCAGCAGGCGGCTGGTGTCCTGGTCGAAGACGAGGCTCGTGACCCTGTCCGGCGCATCCCAGGCCGCGATCGGGTCGCCGGTAGTCGCGTTCCTGGCCTCGATCGTGTCGGTCCCGTCCGATGTGAAGACGACCGACGCGGGCCAGCCCAGGTACGTTCGCTGCGGCGCCACGGCCAGGCTGGTCACGGGCTCGTCCAGCTCGATCGTGCCGCTCACCTGGTTCGGGTTCGCCACCTCGATCCCGGCCGCGATGAGGTACTTGGCCAGCATCGGGTGGGTCCACTCGTAGGGGTCCCGG
>DASYGU010000051.1:0-2381 GCA_035999355.1 Candidatus Limnocylindria bacterium
CTGACCGGGTCGACCGTGTTCACCGAGATCGCGACCGTGTTCTCGGGCGGGCTCATGAACGGCGCGGTGCTCGTCGCGCTCGGCTTCCTGACCGTGGGCGCCACGTTCAAGGCCGCCGCGGTGCCATTCCATTTCTGGACCCCGGACGCGTACCAGGGAGCCCCGACGCCGATCACGGGCTTCCTGTCGGTCGGCCCCAAACTCGGCGCCTTTGCCCTGCTCCTCCGCCTGTTCACCGAGGCGCTCGGGCCGCTGCGCGCGGACTGGCTGGACGTGTTCGTGGTCTTGGCCGTGGTGACGATGACCTTCGGCAACATCGTGGCCCTGACCCAGACGAACGTGAAGCGGATGCTCGCCTACTCGTCCATCGCGCACACCGGCTACATCATTGCCGGCCTCGCCGCGTATGCCGCGGCCCCCACCCCGGAAGTGGCCACCCAGGCGGTCGAGGCGGTCGTGTTCTACCTGGTCGGCTACTCGGTCATGAACCTGGCCGCCTTCGCGGTGGTGGGCATGCTCCAGCGGGACGTGCGTCGCTACGGCGGCCTCGCGTCATTCGCCGGTCTCGCATCGCGCCAGCCGGCGCTCGCTGCGGCGATGACCGTCCTCCTGCTGTCGTTGACCGGGATCCCGCCCACCGTCGGCTTCTTCGCCAAGCTGTACATCCTGCTGTCCACGGTCGATGCGGGGCTCGTCTGGCTGGCGGTGGCCATCGCCCTGAACGCGGCGCTGGCGGCGTTCTACTACCTGCGGGTGGTGGTCTATATGTACATGCGCGATCCGGAGGCCGAGCCGGCCGAGATCGAACGATCCGGAGTCGGCCGCCTCGCCCTGGTGCTCAGCGTGGCCGGTGTCCTCCTCCTCGGGATCTTCCCCGGCATCCTGCTCGGCTGGCTTCCGGTCGAGTGGGTGACCGCCGCCTCCGGCCTGGTGCCATGAGGGACCCCTCCTGAACGCGCGCTCCCGCGGGCTCGCCCTTCCGCTGACCCTGGCGGTCCTGGGGATCGCCCTGATCCTGGTCGGCCAGCTGCCGCTGGACGAGACCGCGACCCCCAGCCTGCCGCCCATCGTCACGCCGACCGCCACCCCGAACCCAACCCCCGAGCCCACGGCCGCGGCTTCGCTGTCTCCGTCTGTGTCTCCGTCGGTGGCTGCCACCCCAGCGCCCACCGCGATTCCCGCCGACTGGGTCGCGACCCAGCTCCAGATCGAGTCGGTCGGGATCAATGTCGCGGTCCAGCGCCTCCCGTCCAGCCAGCCGCTGGGGACGTGCTGTGCATTCCTCCTGCCCAACACCTCGGACCCCGGTCGCGGGACGAACTCATACATCGCCGGTCATGCCCTGAACACGCTCCTCAAGGGTCTGTGGAACGTCCAGCTGGGGGCCGAGGTGCGGGTCCTGATGTCGGACGGCCTGGTCCTCCGCTACCGGGTGACCGAGGTTCGGCCGAACGTGTCATGCCCGGATCCCGACCAGCCGCCGATGACCGTCACGCCGCCCCTCGCCCTCCAGCACGCGCCGCCGGGCTGCGTGGAGGGCGCGCGCTGGACGGCGGCCACCGACCATGAGCAGCTCACGCTCCAGACCTCGCAGGGCTTCAACCGGAACTGGGGCGAGCTGGTCGTCATCGCCCTGCCGATCGAGGAGCCGACCTAGGTCAGACTCGCTCCGGCGGGAGTCAGAGGTCGCGGCGCAGGAACCGGCGGGCGGCAACGAACCAGGCCAGGGCTGCCAGGGCCAGGCACAGACCGATGGACTGCAGCCCGACCGTGAGCGGACGATCGCCGGGCACGATCCCGGCCACCAGCCAGTAGCCGCTGCCCGGATGGACCGCGGCTTGGCCGAGGAGCACCAATGGGATGGCCAGCACGACCGCGCCGATAACGGTCGCCAGCGCCGTCACCCGGCCGGGCGCGTTGACCCCGATCGTGATCGCGGCCGCGGCGAGCGGGATGGCAGGCGCCGCCGCAGCCACCACGCTGATGAAGATCGCCACCGGGTCGGCGGATTGCCCTGTTGGCGGGAGCGCGAGTCCGGCCAGGACCCCGGCCAGGGCGTAGGCCACGACCACGGCCAGGCTGGGCACCACGAGCCAGGCGCCGATGAGCGCGGTGCGCGGGACCGCCCGGACGACCAGCCATGCCGCGGCGCCGGATCGAACCTCCTCGCTGAAGCCGGTCCCGATCAAGGCGGCGCTCAGCACGGCGGCGACGGCGAAGCCAATGGCGAGGGTGAGTCGGGCGGGTTGGGGACCCGCGACGGGGCCGAGCTGGCCCTGCACGATCACGGCCACGATCGCGGCAAGGGGAGGCAGGGCCAGGAGACCAAGCAGCCGCAGCTGGATCCACAGCTGGCGAATGACATGGACGCCCAGGATCAC
>DASYGU010000077.1:0-3494 GCA_035999355.1 Candidatus Limnocylindria bacterium
GACGTCCCGGCCGGTCTCCACCTGGCGCTTGGCGATCTCGAGGGTCATCTCGGCCACGCGGGTGTGGTTCTCGGTCGGCTCGTCGAAGGTGGAGGCGAAGATCTCGCCCTTGACCGACCGCTGCATGTCGGTGACCTCCTCCGGCCGCTCGCCGATGAGGGCCACCATCAGCAGCGCGTCGGGGTGGTTTTCGGTGATGCCGTGGGCGATGTTCTTCAGGACCGTGGTCTTGCCCGCCTTGGCCGGCGACAGGATCAGGCCACGCTGGCCCTTGCCAACCGGCGCGATCAGGTTGATGAGCCGCTGGGTCAGGTTCTTCTGGTCGATCTCGAGGTCGAACATCTCGTCGGGGAAGACCGGGACCAGCGCGTCGAAGTTCGGCCGGCGGCGGGCCAGCTCGGGATCGATCCCGTTGACCGTGTCAACCCGGGCCAGGCCCCAGTAGCGCTCCTGGTCCTTCGGGGGGCGGCTCTGGCCGACGACCCGGTCACCGGTGCGCAGCCCGAAGCGACGGACGATGCTTGATGACACGTAAATGTCGTCCGGTGAAGGCATGACGCCCTCGCGGCGGAGGAAGGCGAAGCCCTCGTCCACGATCTCCAGCACGCCGATCACCTCGCCGGCAACCATCTCCTCGCGGGTGGATGCCTGGGCCAGGGGAACCGCGTCCAGGAGCTTCAGGACGAGGTCCGAGTGCTCGAGGCTGTCGCCTTCGATCCCGTACTCGGTGGCGAGGTCGCGCAGCTCCTCGATAGATTTCTCCTGCAGCTCGCCCAGGGTCAGGGCCGGCTCGTCGAGCGCCTGCGGGTAGCCACCGGCATAGACCGATGAATACCCGCCCGCGAGGTCGCGGCGGCGCTGGAAGTTGCCGCGCGGAGCGCCGTGCCGGCGCGGACCGCCGCCACCACCACCACCATCAGGGCGGCGGCGCGGTCGTCCGCGTCGCGGCTGGCTGCGAGGTTCGTCATTCATGGGGGAGACATCTCCATCAGGGAACAGGGGAGCGCATTGCGGGCCACATGGCCGCGTGGGGCTCCAGGAGGGGTGATCGTCGGCGTCCGGTCAGACCTTGCGGCTTCCGGCCCGGGTCGTAATGTTCGGCCCGCCGTAGCCACTCATCTCGCCGATCAGCTGCGCGCGGATCTGGCGCAGGACCGGCCGCCAATCGAGATGATCATACCCGAGCGCGGCAACGACGTCCTCGGCAGATGGTCCTAGTCCGGCCCGCCACGTTTCCCTCAGCCAGTCGCCCGCACCAGCGCTCCGCCACCACGTGCCACCGAACTGATCCCGGAGCGCCGCGGACACGCTGCCCTCGAACAGCCAGGCGCGCAGGTAGCGCGCGGCATAGAGTCCGTCGTCGACATCGGCCAGGAAGGCGGTGTCCGGGGTCCGCACGCCGGTCAGCAGGCCGAGCAGACCCGCGTACTCCGCGCGGTGGACGATCCAGTCCCCACCCCGATGCAGCCGCAGCTCGTACAGGAGCTTGGCCGAATATCGGCGCAGGAAATACAGCTTGCGGAAGGCGCTGAAGTCGAGCCAGCCGGCGATCGCGTCGGGCGGCATGCGCAGCTCCCTCGCCAGCCATTCCGGCTCGGACATCAGGTACTGGAACAGGAATGCCCAGCCCTCGGTCACGGTCTCGTCACCGATGTAGCGATCCGCCGGCGGGAGCTTGGCGTTGATATGGGCGAAATGCTCGAGATGGCCTAGCTCGTGGAGCGTGCCGTCGAAGTCCGCGTGACCGCCCCGCGGCTGGACGACGAGCCGGACGTCGCCCGGAACCCGGATCGGGACGCAGAAGGCGCGGGGCGACTTGGCCGGACGCGGCTCGAGGTCGATCGTCGTCCCGGGCTGGTTCGCGATGTCGATCCCGAGCCCGGCCATGGTCGTGGCCAGGGCCCCGACTAGCCGCGAGCCATCGAAGTAGTTGTCCCATCCCCGACCGCGGAGGAGATGGCCGAGGTCGGCCACCGTTCCGTCGCCGCCCTCGATCTCGATGAGGGCGAGGTATCGGCGGAGGGCGGCGTAGTACGGCGTCTCGGAATCACGGAGGAACTGGGACGCGCCGGCGGCCACGCCGTCCGGATCGAGTCCCGAAGTGTCCGCCACGAGGGCCACGTAGTCGGCGGCTCCGAGCTCGCGCGCTCTAGCATGGAGCGTGGTCCAGCGCTCCTCACGCAGTGGGTTGATCGCCTCCATCGCCAGCCGGTAGCGCTCGTCGAGCGCGTTCCGCTCGGAGCGATCGCTGATGTCCGCGATCCGGATCGGCGCCAGCCGGTACCCGATCCGCTCGCGGCGCCAGACGATCACCGCGGTGGACTCGGCCGTGGCGATGCGGTCGGTGGTGACCGCGACGGCCTGCTCGAGATGGCCGGCGACCGCGAACCACAGGAGACGCCTGGCACGAAGGGCCTCCGCGTCCGCCCTGGACGCAGCCTCACGGAGGGCATCGATCGCGGTCGTCGAGAAGAGGCCCGCGTGACGGCCGTAGACCGGCGCGAGGTCGAGGTCAGGTCGGAAGCCGGCCAGGTTCGCGTACTGCGCTTCTCCCTGCTCCCCGCAGAACGCCTCCACCTCGGCCTCGTAGGCCGCCAGGTCGAAGGCGCCCGCCGCACGGCGCCGAGTCGCGCTGCGGCGCCCGGCAGTCCGGGTCATGTGTCGGTCAGGGTTCAGTCCGGCCCGCGCCGGAGGCCGCCCGCGTCCTGGTCGCTCGGCGCCTGGTCGGGGCCGGCTTCTGGTCACCGACCGAATCCTCGGCCGGGGCGGTGGGCAGGCCCAGCCGGCTGGCCGCGGCGCCGACGAAGTCGCGGAACAGCGGATGGGGCCGATTGGGCCTGCTCTTCAGCTCGGGGTGGGCCTGGGTCGCGACGAACCACGGATGGTCGCGGAGCTCGATGAATTCGACCAGCCGCTCGTCGGGACTGACCCCGCTCCAGAGCATGCCCGCCTCACCCAGCCGCTCCCGGTACCCGTTGTTGACCTCGAACCGATGCCGGTGGCGCTCGTAGACGACCTCCGCGCCATACGCGGCACGGACCCGTGTCTCTTCGTCGAGGCGGGCCGGGTAGAGGCCGAGCCGCATGGTGCCGCCCTTCTCGGTGACATCGGCCTGATCGGGCATGAGATCGATCACCGGGTGCTCGGTGAAGACGTTGAACTCGCTGCTGTTCGCGTCGTCGGTGCCGAGGGCTGATCGAGCGAACTCGATGACCGCGCACTGGAGACCGAGGCACAGCCCGAGGTACGGGATCTCGTTCTCGCGAGCCCAGCGAATGGCGCGGATCATCCCCTCCACCCCGCGGTAGCCGAAGCCACCGGGCACGAGGACGCCGGCCACGCCGTCGAGCTCGCGGGCAACCTCCTCGGGCTCGACCCGTTCGAAGTGCTCGGCGCCGATCCAGCGGACCTTGACGTCCACCCGGTGGTGGAGGCCCGCGTGCTTGAGCGCCTCGCTGACGCTGATGTAGGCATCTGGCAGCTCGGTGTACTTG
>DASYGU010000206.1:0-1629 GCA_035999355.1 Candidatus Limnocylindria bacterium
CTGCTCAACCTCATCCCCATCCCGCCGCTCGATGGGTCGGCGGTGCTGCTCGCCGTCGTGCCGCCACGCTGGGAGTACGTGATCCGTCAGTACCAGGGATTCGGGGTCGCCCTGCTCGTCATCCTGCTGCTCGTGCCCAACAGCCCGCTGTCGGCCATGCTCGGCCTCGCCGAGCCTTGGGCCGCGATCCTGTGCGGGATCTGACCCGAGATCCGATGCGCCCCGTCTACCGCGTGCGCCAGTTCGGGACCCACCTGTTCGCCCGCGTATCGGCGGACGAGCGCGCGGACGCGCACGAGGTCCTGCCCCCCGCCGCCGCGGTCATCTTCGACCGGATGCCGGTGGCCGACCAGCGCCATGCGATCGACGTCCTGGCCCGGCTCCGGGCGTCGGGACAGACCGATGGCGACCTGCTGGCCGCCGCCCTGCTCCACGATGCGGGCAAGGGCACGCGGGTCCGCCTGTGGCACCGCGTGGCCGCGGTCCTGGTCGGGGCGGTCGCTCCGTCCCGGATGGAACGCCTGGGCTCCAGCGACCCGAGGTCGTGGCGATACCCGTTCCACCTCCAACGACACCACGAGGCGCTCTCCGCCCAGGCGGCGCTGGCCGCCGGCTGTGGGCCGCGGGTCGCCGCGTTCATCGTCGGCAGCGCGGAGGGGACCGATGCGCAGTTGATGGCCGCATTGGCAGCCGCCGACGCGGCATCCTGATCGCATGGTGCTGACCCGATGAGCCACGGCATCCCGATCGAGCCCGATCCGCGGGTCGCGGTCACGGTCGGGCCGCCGCCCGAGTTCCAGGTCGACCTCGGTGTGTTCGAGGGCCCGCTCCCGCTCCTGCTCCACCTCATCGAGTCCGCCGAGCTCGACATCCTGACCGTACCCCTGGCCCGCGTGGCGGATGCCTACGTCAGCTACCTCGCCATTCACCCGGTGGATGCCGCCAACCTGGCGGCGTTCGTCGCGACCGCCGCCCAGCTCATCCTCATCAAGTCCAGGAGCCTGCTCCCCGCCGAGCCGGCCATCGACCCGCTGACCGGCGCCGAGGACATCGACGAGGAGGAGCTTCGCCGTCGGCTGCTGGCCTACCGGGCCATTCGCGATGCGAGCCGCGAGCTGGCGGCGCGCGACCAGGTCTCCCCTATGTGGCACCGTGAGCCGCGGGCCGCGGACCTGCCGGAGGCGCCGCTCGCGGCGCTCGATCACGGCATCCTGGCCGCCGCCCTCGCCGGCCTCGCCGCGGTGGCGGAGCCAGAGCCCGAACCGCCCGAGATCGTCCCGCGCGAAGTCACGGTTGGCCAGCAGATCCGGGTCCTGCGCGCCGCTCTCGGCGATCGTGGCTCGCTCGTGCTCCAGACCGTCCTGGCCGTCAGCACGAGCCGGACCGAGCGGGTGGTCACTCTCCTTGCCGCGCTCGAGCTCGTCCGGCGCCGTGAGCTGCGTGCCACCCAGAAGACGCTGTTCGGGCCGATCGTGCTCGAGCCCGCTCCGGGGACCCGATCGTGACCGGCGCCGCACCCATCGGTCCGGGAGGTGAGCTGGCCGCCCAGCTGGAGGCCCTGCTGTTCGTGGCCGATCGACCGCTGACCACCGCCGAGCTGGCCGAGCTGGCTACCGTCACGCCGGCCGC
>DASYGU010000253.1:0-5568 GCA_035999355.1 Candidatus Limnocylindria bacterium
CCTCCCCCGCGCTCCCGTAGACTCGGTCATCTTCGTGACCCGCTCGATTCGCGCCGTCCTCGTTGGCAACTTCACGCTGCGCTTTTCGACCGGGCTCACGGGCACGCTCCTGCTGCTGTACCTCGCCGATCTGCCCGATTACGGCGGGGTGGTGGTATCGGCGACGACGGCCGGCCTCATGGGCGCCCTGTACTTCGTGGCCGAGCTGATCCTCTCCCCTGTCTTCGGGGTGCTGGCCGACCGGTTCGGCACGCACCGGCTCATGCAGCCCGGCCCGATCATGGGCGCCGTCGCCGTGATCGTGACCGCCCTCACCGCGATCGCGGGCACGGCGATCACCGCGAACGTGCCGGTCCTCGCCGGGACCCGCTTCCTTGAGGGCGCGGCGGCAGCGGCGAGCGTTCCGGCCGCCCTGGGCTACATCGCCATCGCCACGTCGCGCGACCAGGCTCTCCGGGGAAGGGTCATCGGCCGTTTCGAGGTGGCCACCCTGGGCGGGGTGGGCATTGGCTCGGTCGTCGCGGGGTTCCTGTACTCCGCCCTGGGCCCCACCGCCTTCTATGTCAACGCGGCGATCTACGGCATCACGTTCCTCGTCCTGCGCTACGGGGTGGAGGATCTGCCCGAGCACATTCCTCCCGCGCCGGGCGAGGAGACCGTCCCCGCCTCCCTGTTCCACCTCGGACGCTACCGGGAGGTGCTCCGCAGCCGCCCGATCTGGTTCCTGGCGCCGACGTGGATCGCGCTCAACGCCCTTCTCGGCTCGTGGGGTACGCAGGCCATCTTCCAGCTCGTCCAGGAGCCCTCGCCCGAGTTCTCGGACCAGCTGCTGATGCAGGGCTTCGAGCCGTGGCAGGCCGGCCTGGTGCTGGGCGTGGGGCTGCTGGTGCTGTTCTCCGGCCTGCTGTATTGGGGCACCCGCTTCACCCGCCTGCGGCGGACGACCATCATCGGCCTGGGATTGGCCGGCGGCCTCGTGTTCGTGGGAGCGCTCCTGGCTCTCAACCACTCGACCGGGCAGGCCGTGTGGTTCATGGTCGCGACCCTGGTTGCCGCGGGCATCGGCGTGTTCGTCCTGGCCGGTGCGACACCGGCGGCGGTCGGCTTCCTGTCCGACATCAGCGAAACCTACCCCGGTCGACGGGGCGTGATCATGGGCCTGTACTCGGTCTTCCTGGCCCTGGGCCAGATCATCGGTGCACTCGTGGCTGGGCTCGCGGCCGAGTGGCGCGGCATGGATGGTCTGCTCATCGCCAGTGCCGGACTCCTGGTCGTGGCCCTCATCCCGCTCGGCCAGCTGCGCGCCTCGGAGCACCACATGCCGGGCACCGCGTTGGACCCCGCCCCCTAGTTGGCACCAGCTGGCCGGGCCGCATCGGTATCCTAGGCGGCCAATGCGACTGAGCCGCCTGTTCTTCACGACCCTCCGCGACGATCCGGCCGACGCCGAGATGATTTCGCACAAGCTCCTGGTCCGCGCCGGCTACGTCCGGCAGCTGGGCTCGGGCATCTATTCCCTCCTGCCCCTGGGATTCGCCGTCACCCAGCGCGTGGAGCAGGTCATCCGCGAGGAGATGAACGCGATCGGGGGGCAGGAGATGGAGATGCCGGTCGTCCATCCCGCCGAGCTGTGGAAGGAGTCCGGCCGCTACCAGAAGATCGGTCCCGAGATGGTCCGCTTCAAGGACCGTGGAGGGCGGGACATGGTGCTGGCCATGACCCACGAGGAGGTCGTGGCCGATCTGGTCCGCAACCTGGTGAAGTCGTACCGCCAGCTGCCGGCCATCGTCTACCACTTCCAGACGAAGTTCCGCGACGAACCGCGGTCGCGCGGTGGGCTGATCCGGGTCCGCGAGTTCGTGATGAAGGACAGCTACACCCTCGACGCCGACGAAGACGGCCTCGACCATGGCTACCAGCTTCACTACGCGGCGTACGAGAAGATCTTTGCCCGGCTGGGCATGAAGACGGTCGTGGTCGGCGCCGATGTCGGGATCATGGGCGGCAGCCTGGCCCACGAGTTCATGGTCCTCAACGAGCACGGCGAGGACACGCTCGTCCTGTGCGAGAGCGGCGACTACGCCGCGAACCAGCAGATCGCCGCGGTCATGAAGCCCGAGCCGCCGACCGAGGACCCTAGGCCGACCGAAGACGTCGCGACCCCCGCCGCCGACACGATCGCGGCGCTGGCCGAGCACCTGGGCGTGGCCACGGAGCGGACGGCGAAGGCCATCTTCTTCGTGACCGGCGACGGGCGGATGGTGACGGCCGTGGTCCGCGGTGACTACGACGTGAACGAGACCAAGCTGGCCAACGCGGTGAAGGCGGTGGGCGGCATGCGGCCGGCGCAGGCCGAGGAGATCAAGGCCGCCGGCATGGAGCCGGGATACGCCTCACCGATCGGGGCCCACGACACGGTCGTGGTCGTGGACGAACTGGCGGCCCGCTCGCCCAACCTGGTGGCCGGGGCGAACCGCCACGGCGTCCACCTCCTGAACGTGAATCACGGCCGCGACTTCACGGCGGACCTGGTGGTCGACATCACGAACGCACGGGAAGGCGACCCCTGCCCGGAGTGCGGGAAACCTCTGGTTCTGCGCCAGGGAATCGAGGTCGGCAACATCTTCAAGCTGGGCACGGACTTCACCGAGGCGCTGGGTGCCACGTTCCTGGCCGAGGACGGCAGCCGGAAGCACGTGATCATGGGCTCGTACGGGATCGGGCTGGGACGGAACCTGGCCTGTATCGTGGAGGAGCACCACGATGACAAGGGGATCATCTGGCCTCGCGAGGTGGCTCCCTATCCGGCCCACCTGGTCGCCCTGAGCGCCAGCAAGGATCCCGCCGTGGCGGAGGCAGCGGAGAGGCTCTACCAGCGCCTGACCGATGCCGGCGTGAATGTCCTGTATGACGACCGCGACGAGTCCCCCGGCGTGAAGCTGACCGATGCCGAGCTGCTCGGGATGCCCACCATCGTCACCATCTCACCGCGCTCGTTGGCCGCGGGTGGGGCGGAGGTCACAGACCGGGCGACCGGCGCGCGCGAGGTCCGGCCACTGGCCGACGTGGAGGCCGATCTCCAGGCCCTCGCGTGACGGTCGACGCGGTGGAGGGCTGGTCGCCTCGCCAGCTGGACACCCTCGCGACGCTGGCCGAAGCCTTCGCACCGGGGTTCGCTGAGGGCGACTACCGACGCCGAGCCAGGCAGGCAGCCGAGACGCTGAATGCCGTCGCCGATCCGGATGACCTGCGCCAGCTGCGACTGGTGACGACCGCCCTCGACACGCCGGTCGTGAATCTGCTCATCGGCGGTCGGCGCCGCCGGCTGGCGGACCTCGACCCTGCGGGGCGGGATCGGCTCCTGCTGCAGTGGGCCGGCAGCCGCCTCGCGCAGCGCCGGACAGCGTTCCAGGCGTTCAAGCGCCTGTCCCTGTTCCTCGCCTGGACCGATACCGGCGCCGATGGCGATGGGAACCCGGCCTGGCCCGAAATTGGGTATGTCCACGCTGAACCGGTTGCCGTCCCGAGCGCTTCGATCGCGCCGCTCGCCGTCGATCGCTCCGCGACGGAGCCGCTCGCGCTCGAGGCGGACGTCGTCGTCGTGGGATCAGGAGCCGGTGGCAGCGTGGTCGCGGCCCGCCTGCTGGACGCGGGGCGCGAGGTGCTGGTCGTCGAAGCGGGTCCCTACCTGTCCGAGGCGGACATGCCCGTCGACGAGGGCGAGGCGTTCCGGCGCCTGTACCTCGACCGCGGCACCACCTCCACCGCGGACCTCGGGATCACGATCGTGGCCGGGGCCGGCGTGGGCGGCGGGACGACGATCAACTGGACGACGTGCTTTGCCCCGCCGGACTGGCTGCGCGACGAATGGGCGTCCGAGCACGGCCTGGACGGCTTCGCCGGCGGACAGACCGATGCCGACCTCGTCCGCCTCCGCGCAGAGCTCGACATCCAGCCACCGTCATCGGTCCCGCCCAAAGATCGAGCGATCCTCGATGGCGCGGCGGCCCTCGGCTGGGAGCACGCGGTCACCGAACGAAATGCGGGTCCGTGCACCGACTGCGGGGCATGCGGCTTCGGGTGCCGCGCCGGAGCCAAGCGATCCGCGCTTCGCGCGCACCTCGCCGCCGCCCACGCGGGCGGGGCTCGGGTGCTGGCGGACGCGACCGTCGAGCAGGTGACGTTCGAGGGAGGTGTAACGGCCGGGGTTCGCGGCTGGCTGCGATCGGCGTCCGGCGAACCGGGACGCGCATTCACGGTCCGCGCCCGGCAGGTGGTGGTTGCAGCCGGAGCACTCCGGACGCCCCTCGTGCTCGCCTCGAGCGGAGTGGAGCACCCCGAGCTAGGCGCCAACCTCCGACTCCATCCGGCCACCGTCGTCATCGCCCGCATGCCCGATCCGGTACAGATGTGGCTCGGCCCACTGCAGGCGGCCCGTTCGCTCGAGTTCGTCCGACCCGGGCCCGCGACGTCCGACGGGCTGGGACCCCGGCACGGTGGCTTTTTCATCGAGACCGGCCCCGCCCATCCGGGACTCATCGCCAGCGCATTTCCGTGGGAAGGCGGCGAGGCGAGCCGACGGCTGATGCGCGGGGCCCGCTTTCTGATCCCGCTGGGCGCCGCGCTGCGGGACGTGTCCGCCGGCCGCGTGCGGTGGAGCCGAAGGGGTCGGCCGCGGATCGACTACCAGCTGGCCGACGCCGACAGGCGGACGGCGGCCCGCGCCACGGTGGAGCTCAGCCGACTCGGGCGGGCCGCCGGCGCCGTCGAGCTCATCGTCGGCGGCACGCCGCCCGACCGGTTCAGCGCCGCGCCGGGTACGGACGTGGAGTGGGCCGCCTTCCTGGGCCGGCGCGCGCGAGCCGACTTCGCCTCGAACCGGGCGTTCTTCTTCTCGGCCCACCAGATGGGCACGGCGCGCGCCGGCGCCGATCCACGGAGCCACCCGTGCGACCCGCACGGTCGCGTCCGCGCAGGGGACACCACGCGCCTCATCGAGGGTCTCTACGTGGCCGACGGTTCGCTCTTCCCGACCGCCGCCGGGGTGAACCCGATGGTCACGATCATGGCTCTCGCCGAGCGCACGGCGCGGGCGATCCTCGCCGACGGTTGAGAGGCTCGACCGGCTAGTCCTCGTCGGTGGAGCGGAGACCCTCGAGGAACGACCGAGCGGCGAACAGCCCGAGAATGGCGACAGCCGCGGCCAGGAACAAGAACCACGGGCCGAATGGGTAGCTCGATCCCTGCGACGGCAGGAATACCAGCACCAACAGGATGGCCCCGACCCCCGCTGTGATGGCGATGAGCACGCCGAGGACGAGCCCGAACCAGCGCGCCCATCCCTGGTCGGCGAGCAGGCCGATCAGCGCGATGAGGCCCAGCGGGAACGACAGGATTGCGAGCACGAGGCCCCAACCCTTCTCCACGCCGTGGATCGGCCGAGTATTTGGAAAGCTCATCACGCGACCTCCCGACGCATCCTAGGCGCCCCGCAGCTGGGGAAACACGTTCGCGGCCAGCCATTCCAGGCGGCTCGTGTCGTTCACCCCGCGCACGCTGAAGATGACG
>DASYGU010000280.1:0-4924 GCA_035999355.1 Candidatus Limnocylindria bacterium
CGCGCTCGCCGCCACCAGCGCCGGCACGCTGGGCCCCATGCGTTCGCGGAGTCGACGGGTGGCGGACGCGATGAGCGCGACCACGATCGCGACATTCCAGCCGCTGATCGCGACCACATGCGACAGCCCGGCTACCGCGAATGCGTCGCGAATAGCGGGGTCGATCCCCGCCCGGACACCAAGCAGGATGCCGGCGCCGAGGGACGCCTCCGGCTCAGGAACGGTGCGGACGAGTCCGTCCAGAAGCCATCGGCGGACGCCGGCAAATGCGTCCGCCACGTGCGAGGACCGATGGCCGACAACCTGCGCGGCCCAGCCCGTGGCGATGGCGCCGATGCCCTGTCGCCGGAGGCGCTCGCGATAGCTGGCCTCGTCGGCATCGGCCGGATCCCGGGCGCGAATAGTCACCTCCGCCGCGATCTCGTCGCCCGCGGCCACAACGACCGACCGTGGGACCCGAACGAGGAGATTCCCGGCCGCCGTGTGCCCAGCCACCCGGATGTCGCCCACCACGACGTCGAGCGAGTCGCCGCGCGGCATTGGTTCGTCGACGACCACCGCGGCGACCCGAACGGGCTGGCCGGCCGGCAGCGATGCCACGCTCCGTGGGCCGGTTGGCGATGCACCCGCCGCGCCGCGCAATCCGCCCACCGCCGTGCCGAGGAGGAACGCCAGCCCGAACACCCCCACCACCCAGCCGGCATGGCGACCGGACACCCGCATGATCATCCAGGCGCCGGCGCCCGCCATGCCGACGATCGGTAGTGCTGCGCTCAGCAGGCCCGCATCGGCGGCCGCGATGCCGAGCAGCACGCCGCCGAGCAGCCCAGGCAGGACGGCCGCGCCAGGCCGATTCATCGGACCGGCCTAGGGGACGGTCACGAGGTCGGCGATCTGCTCGAGCTGACGGGCGGTCAGGACATCACGGGAAACGAGCTCGTCCAGGGTTGCGAACGGCTGCTCGGAGCGGGCGCTGATGATTTTCCCGGCCGTCACCGGTCCGATGCCCGGAAGCGCCTCGAGCTCGGACCGTGTCGCCCGGTTGAGGTTCACGAGGCCGCCATCACCCCCGCCCGCGTCGGGATCCGGGTCCGCTCCGATGACAGGGACCACGATCTGCTGCCCGTCGACCAGCTCCGCGGCGAGGTTCAGGCTCGTCGCCGCCGCCCCGAGGTCCGCGCTGTCGGCATAGCCGCCGGCAGCGGCCAGGGCATCGGCCACCCGCGAACCGGCCGGCAGGCGGTGAATCCCCGGCTCGTTCACGCCGCCCTCGATGTCGATCACCAGCTCGCCGCCGTCCTCCTCGGCTGGCTCGACAGATGCCCACGGGTCGGCGATCGGGGATGGGTCGGAGGCCGACGGCACCGCCGTGATCAGCAGGGCGAGGCTGGCCGCCCCGGCCAGCACCACCGCACCGATCACCGCCACGACGGTTACCAGGTCGAATCGGGTCATGCCGCTCCCTCGACGGAGGCGAGCGACGCGAATGGTCTGCGTCCGAGACCCGACGCCCGGGCACTCGACGCCGGGCCTCGGAAGCAGATTCGGAAGCTACGGGCTCGTCGTTACCCCCTGGTTACCGGGTGACGACGTTCACCAACCGGCCGGGGATCTGCACCACGCGGACGGCCTCGTGGCCGTCGAGGTATGCCTGGACGCGCTCCGAGGCGAGCGCCAGTCGCTCGATCTCCTCGGCGCTCGTGCCCGGCGCCACCTGGAGCCGGTCGCGGAGCTTGCCGTTCACCTGCACCGGGAGCTCGATGAGATCCTCGGCGGCAAGATCCGCGTCCGCCACAGGCCATGCGTGGAGGTGGATCGAATAGGGCCGACCGCGACGCTCCCACAGCTCCTCCGCGATGTGCGGCGCGGCGGGGGCCAGGAGCAGGATCAGGGTGTCCACCGCCTCGTCGACCGCCTCCCCGCCGGCGTTCCCCTCCATCGCCTCACCGATCGCGTTCGACAGCTCCATGAGCTTGGAGATCGCGGTGTTGAAGTGAAGGAGCCCGTAGTCCTGGGTCACCGCCGCGATCGTCTGGTGGGTGATCCGTCGCAGCGAACGGCTGCCGCCGGCGATCGCCGCCAGCAGGTCGTCGGCCGCGGTCTTGCCACTTCCCGGGATCTCACCGGCCAGAGAGCGAGGCGGCATGCCCGGGACCGATGGCGCGGGCCGCCGCTCCCCGGCACCACGATCTGGCTGGGCCTGGTTCCAAACCCGGGTCAGGAACCGATGGACGCCCTCGATGCCGGTGGCGGACCAGGGACCGCCCTGGTCCCACGGACCGATGAACAGCAGGAACAGGCGAACGGTGTCAGCCCCGTACTGGGCCACGAGATCGTCGGGATTGGCCACGTTGCCGCGACTCTTGCTCATCCGCTGATGGTCGGCGCCCAGGATCTGGCCCTGGTTGCGCAACGCGAGAAATGGCTCGTCGAAGGCGAGGTGGCCCATGTCGCGCAGGGCCTTCACGAAGAACCGGCTGTACAGCAGGTGGAGCACGGCGTGCTCCGCGCCGCCGGTGTACAGGTTCACCGGCATCCAATGCCGCATCGCCTCTGAATCCCAGGCCGCGTCCTCGTTCTGCGGCGAGGTGTAGCGGAGGTAGTACCAGCTCGAGTCCACGAACGTGTCCATCGTGTCCGTCTCGCGCCGGGCCGGCCCGCCGTCGACCGGGCAGGTGGCGGCCAGGAAGCCGTCGTGCGACTGAAGGGGGGAGACGCCGGTCGCCGCGAAGTCCACGTCGCGGGGCAGCAGGACGGGGAGCTCCGCCTCGGGGACCGGCTGCGGGCCGTGGACGTCGCAGTACACGATCGGGATCGGCGCCCCCCAGTACCGCTGCCGGCTGACCAGCCAGTCGCGGATCTTGTACGAGACGGCGGGTGCCCCAAGACCGCGCTCGGCGAGATGCGCGGTGATGGCCCCGATCGCCGCCGACGCGCTCATCCCCGTGAATTCGCCTGAATTGACGAGCACCTCGTCATCGGTATGGGCCGTGAACGCGGCGTCGGACGACGGCTCGGCGCCGCGCGGCGCGACGACGACCTCGATCGGCAGGTCATAGCGCTGCGCGAAGTCGAAGTCGCGGGCGTCGTGGGCTGGGACGCCCATGATCGCCCCCGTCCCGTAGCCGGGCAGGACGTAGTCCGCGATCCAGATCGGTACGGGCTCATCGGTAAGTGGGTTGACGGCGTACGAGCCGATGAACACGCCGTCGCGCTCCCGCTCCGCGGCCAGCCGGTCGATCTCCGACTGGCGCCGCGCGGCAGCGACGTAGGCCTCCACCTCGGCCCGCCGCTCATCGGTCGTCAGCCGTGCGACGAGGGGGTGCTCCGGGGCGAGGACCATGAATGTCGCCCCGAACGTCGTATCCGGGCGAGTGGTGAAGACCCGGATCGGCTCGACCGCCCCCGCATCGCTCCCAGCCGTGACGGGTGCCACCGGGAAGTCGATCTCGGCACCCTCCGATCGGCCGATCCAGTTGGTCTGCATGAGCAGGATCGGTTCGGGCCAGTCGAGCTGCGAGAAGTCAAGCAGCTCGTCGGCGTACTTCGTGATCCGGAAGAACCACTGCTCCAGGTCACGCTTGATGACCGGCGTGTCGCACCGCCAGCAGCGCCGCTCCGGGCCCAGGACCTGCTCGCGGGCGAGCACGACCTGGTCCTTGGGGCACCAGTCCACCGGCGCCATGGCCTTGTAGGCCAGGCCGGCCCTGTAGAACTGGAGGAAGAGCCACTGCGTCCAGCGGTAGAACGACGGATCGGAGGCGATGACCTCGCGCGACCAGTCCCACGACGCACCCATCGTCTGGAACTGGGCGCGCATGCGGTCGATGTTGGCCTTCGTCCAATCCGCCGGGTGGACGCCGCGGTCGATGGCGGCGTTCTCGGCCGGGAGCCCGAACGAGTCGAAGCCCATGGGCATCATCACGTGGGCACCCTGCATCCGATGCATGCGGGCCACGACATCAGGTCCGGTCGAGGCATACCAGTGACCGATGTGCACGTCCCCGCTGGTATACGGATACATGGTCAGCAGGTAGAAAGGACCCGGGACATCGTCCCGGGCGCGGTACAGCTCGTCACGCTCCCAGCGCTCGCGCCACTTGACCTCGTAGGCGGCAGGATCCAGGCGCTCGGCGCGCGGGGTCATGGCGTCCCCTCGCCGGCTTCCCAGCGGTCAGCCGCCCCGCTCTCCGGGAACCAGGCCATGAGCAGCTCGTCGCGATACGTCCCGTCAGGCTGGCGGTATTGGCGTCGGCGGACGCCCTCGCGCACGAACCCGGCTCGCGCGTAGACCGCGATGGCTCGGGCATTGTCGGGGAAGACGCTCAGCGCGAGCCGGGTGAGGTGTCGGTCGCGGACCCACTCCTGGGTCGCCGCCACCAGGGCCGTGCCCAGACCCACGTCCCGCCAGCCGTCGGCGACCGTGACCGACAGGACGCCGACGTGGCGCGAGCTCACGTCGCGGTCGGTCATGACCAGCGCATTGCCCACGATTGTGCCGTCGGCCTCGGCCACGACCACGGCTGTCTCGTCGGCACGGATGAGCTCAGCGATGAAGAACGCCTCGGAGGGGGCACTGATCGCGTTCGAGGGCGTGACCAGCCAGCGGCCCTCGGCTCGGACGGCGGCATACAGGGCGGCGAGCGGCTCCGCGTCCTCGGGATGGGCGTGGCGCAGGATCCACGGCCGGCCATCGGCGGCGATCCGCTCCGAAATGAAGGTGCTGGTCGGGGTCACGGGCTCCGCTCCGCTCTGATATCGGTCTGAGTACAACGCGACCCCGCTTCGTCAGGACGAAGGGGGTCAGCCTCGCGGTACCACCATGACTTGACCGATGGTGGTGGAGCTGGGGGGACTCGAACCCCCGACCCCCTGCATGCCATGCAGGTGCTCTCCCAGCTGAGCTACAACCCCACGGTCGGTC
>DASYGU010000207.1:0-5116 GCA_035999355.1 Candidatus Limnocylindria bacterium
GCGATCCGCGCCTGAGCGGCCAGCGCGTCGGCTTCGGGCCCCGCCGGCGTGGAGCGCAATGCCTCGAGGTAATGGCTGGCCAGGACGCCGGCCAGCTCGTCGTCACCGAGCGCCTCGTAATAGCGGGCTGCGGCCAGGTGCCTGTTCCGCCGATCCGCCTTGGACAGGGTTTCGTACGCCACCTCGCGCACGACCGCCTGCACGAACCGGTACTGACCCCGCTCCGGCGATCGGGGGTCGTCGTCGCGGATCAGGAGCTCGCGCTGAACCAGGCGGTCGAGTCCGGGCTCCACCATCTCGAGGTCTCGACCGCCCATGCCGGCCATCGCGGCAGCGGTGAAGCTCTGCCCCAGGACGGCCCCATCGGCGAGGAGGGACCGATCCTCCGGCGCGTTCGCGTCGATCCGCGCCGCGACCAGGGCGTGGAGCGTTTCGGGGACGGCCAGCCGGTCGATCGGTGCGGTCAGGGCGTAGCCCCCGTCCGACGCCTCGAGCTGGCCACGATCGATCAGCATCCGAACGGTCTCGACCGCGTACAGGGGGACGCCCTCGGCCCGGGCGACGATGGCCGTCACCGCGTCCTCCGGGAGGCCCGGCGCGAGACCGCGCAGCAGGTCCGCCATGGCGGCCTCGGTCAGCGGCTCGAGCGAGACGGTGGTCGCGTTCCGCACGCCGCTGCCCCATGCGGGATGACGCTCGAACAGGTCCGGACGGGTCATGGCCAGGACGTAGATCGGGTGCGTCTTCGACCACGACAGGAGGTGCTCGATGAACTCGAGCAGGCCCGCATCGGCCCAGTGCAGGTCCTTGAACACGAGGATGACCGGGTCGCGTTCGGCGATGCGCTGGAAGAACGTCCGCCAGGCCGCGAACAACTCGTCGCGCTGCCCGGTGGGCATCTCATCGAGTCCCAGCAGCCCGGCAAGGCGCGGCTGGACCCAGCGCCGCTCCTCCGCATCGGTCAGCCATTCGTCAAGGCAGGCCGAGAGCTTGGTCGCCGCTTCCTCGACCGAGTCCGACTCGGCAATGCCGGCCCGCTCGCGCACCATCTCGGCCAGCGCCCAGAAGCTGATCCCCTCCCCATACGACGGGGAGCGGCCCGAGTGCCAGTAGGCGTCGATCGTCACGCCGTCGATGTATTTCTCGAATTCCCAGCCCAACCGGCTCTTTCCAATGCCGGCCTGGCCGACAATCGTCACCAGCCGGGGCTTCTGCTCACGGATCGTGGCGTGGAACAGGTCCTTGACGAGGCGCAGCTCTTCGTCGCGGCCGACGAACGGCGCTTCGAGTGCAGACCGTCGTCCCGCTCCGCCGCGCATCCCGAGCACGCTGACCGCCCGCCAGGCCGGGATGGGCGAGGACTTCCCCTTCAGCAGCTGCTCGCCGGCCTCCTCGTAGGCGATAGCCTCCGCGGTTGCCCGGTGCGTGGACTCGCCGACCAGCACGGTGCCGGGCGGGGCCAGGCTCTGCAGGCGCGAGGCCGTGTTGACCAGGTCCCCGGCCACGATCCCCTGTCCGGCCGCGCCGATGGTGGCGGCGGCTTCGCCGGTCAGCACCGCGGCCCGCACTTGGAGCGGCTGCCCCTGGTCGATGATGGTACCGACCGATGAGACGAGGTCCAGGGCGGCGCGGACCGCGCGCTCGGCGTCATCCTCGTGCGCCACCGGGACGCCCCAGACGGCCATCACCGCGTCCCCGATGAACTTCTCGACCGTCCCGCCGTAGCGCGCGATGACCTCCGAAGCGGTATCGAAGTACCGGGTCAGGAGGTTGCGCGTCTCCTCAGGGTCGCGATCCTCCGCGAGCGTGGTCGAGCCGACCAAGTCCGCGAACAGGACCGATACCAGCCGCCGCTCGGCACTTGGGCCTGGTTGTTCTGCCCCTGCGATGGCGGCCGGCGCCGCCATCGCCTCGGCGGCTCGAGCCGGCGCGGTATCAGAGAGAAGGGCGCCGCATTCGTTGCAAAACTTGGCCCCCGGCGAGTTCTGGGTACCGCATGACGGACATCCCGATGCCAGCGGCGACCCGCACTCGTTGCAGAACTTCGCGCCGCCGACGTTCTCGGTGCCGCACACGGGGCAGGTCAACGAGCTTCGACCTCGCTGACGCTGTCGCGGGCAAAGGCCGCCGAAGCCGCGCGTGCGCCACTGGCCGGTGCCGGCGTGCCCTGGAACGACTGACGGTAGCGGTCGACCACCCCCTCAGCCCCTCGCGAGGCGAAGAACTCGGCGGCTTCCTCGCCGGCGCGCCGGGCGTCTTCAAAGGCGGCGCCAAGGAACGCATCGAACTCAAGGCCGATCCACGAGGTCCACAGGTTCGACTCCAGGCCCTGGTACGTGGCGACTGTGTCGGCATAGGCCATGCGCGCCTCCTCCCATCGTGCCGCCAAAACCGCGTCGCTGGCTGCCATCTTCTGTCGCAGTCCCCGCGTCCACGTCGCCTGCTCCGGGAAGTCGAACTCGACGGGAATCGCGGCATGCGCCCCCACGTCGCCAAGAAGGGCGGTGGCCAGGGACCGCGTCATTGCCAGGTACAGGTCGTTGCCGCCCCCTGCCAGTCCGGCGACGCTCTCGAGGGCAGCCCGGGGATCACCCAGGGCAAGCAGTGCCTGCGCCTCGACGATCCTGATCCCGCCGAGCTGCGGGGCGAGCATGTCCTCGCCCGCCAGGACGCGCGCCGAATCGTCTGCGGCCGCCCGATAGGCGTCCGCGTCGCCGACAACCGCCGCGAGCAACCCGCGAATCATCGTCACCCATCCCGCGACGTCGGGTGGCGACGCGCGCTCGTCCACTTCGGCCACGTCCAATGCGGCTCCGGCCCATTCCCCCGTGTACATCCGGATCTCGGCCCTGGAGGTGAGGAAGACTCCCAGCCAGCTCGCGAGGCCGAACCGGCGAGCCAGGTCGATGCCGTCGCTGACCACCTCGGCCGCCTCGTGATAGGGCCGATCGAAGAGCAGGTTCGAGGACCAGTTGTTACGCGCACGCAGCGCTGATGTGACGTGGCCCTCGCGATCGGCCAGCTGGATGGCACCCCGGAACACCGCGTCTCCCTCATCGGGGCGCTTGTACCAGAGGGCTGTCGCCTGCGTAGTCAGCGCTTCAACCACGACTTCCGTGTCGCGAGACGGGCCCGCGGCCCGCAGCGCGCGTTCCGCCGTCTCGATGGCCTCGTCGTTCTGGTCGGTCAGCATGTAGAGCCGGGCCAGTTCGGCAAACACCCGCGCGGCTTCGGGCTCGTCCTCGGCCATGGTGGCCGCCACCGGCTCCAGGGTCCCGATGCCGTCCGATTTGCCGTAGTCGGTCTGGATCCTCGCCGTCAGGGCCAGGGCACGGTTCGCGGTCGCTCGGTCATCGCCGGCACTCGCGAGCTCAGCTGCGGTCTGGGCATGCTCGATCGCCTCCGGCAGGGCCAACAGCGACCCGGAGCGTGCCGCGAGCTCGTGGAGCGCCGCCTGCTCGAGGGGATCGGTCGTGATCGCAATGGCGTCCTCGGCGTGGTGGTAGGCGGCGGCGTACGAGTGAAGCGCCTCCGCCCGTTCGGCCGCGGCCCTCAGCGCGATCCGGGCCTGGATGGCCACGGCGTCGGCCTCGGGTCCCGGATTGGTGGCCCGCAATGCCTCGAGGTAGTGGCTGGCCAGGACGCCGGAGATCTCGTCGTCGCCGAGGGCCTCGAAGTACCGAGCTGCCGCCAGGTGCTTGGCTCGGCGGTCCGCCTTGGCCATGGTCTCGTAGGCAACCTCCCGGACGACCGCCTGGACGAACCGATGTTGGCCGCGCTCGGGCGACCGCGGGTCGTCATCGCGGATGAGCAGCTCGCGCCGGACCAGCCGGTCGAGCCCCGGCGTGAGAGTGGACTCGTCCTGTCCGGTGACCCCCGACAGGGCGTCCATCGTAAAGCTTTGCCCGAGCACGGCGGCGTCCGCCAGGACGGCACGATCCTCCGGCGTATTGGCGTCGATGCGCGCCGCGACCAGCGCGTGCAGCGTCTCCGGCACCGCCAGCCGGTCGATCGGACCGGCGAGCACGAATCCTTCGTCGGTGGACTGCAGCTGGCCACGATCGAGCAGCATCCGAACCGTCTCGACCGCGTACAGGGGCACGCCCTCGGCGCGCTGCACGACCGCGTCGACCGCGGCGTCGGGCATCCCGGGCACCAGGCCGTGAAGCAGCTCTCGCATCGGTCCCTCGGGCAGAGGCTCGAGGACCACCGTCGTCGCATTGCGCACACCGCTACTCCAGTTCGGGTGGCGCTCGAGCAGGTCGGGCCGGGTCATCGCGACGACGTAGATCGGATGGTTCTTCGACCAGGCGAGCACATGCTCGATGAACTCGAGCAGCCCCGCGTCAGCCCAATGGAGGTCCTTGAAGACGAGGATGACCGGGTCGTGGTCGGCGATCCGCTCGAAGAACGTCCGCCAGGCGGCAAACAGGTCCTCGCGCTGGGTCGCCGGCAGCTCCTCCAGGCCGAGCAGGCCGGCAACCCGCGGCTCGACCCACCGGCGCTCTTCGGAGTCGATCAGCCACTGGTCCAGGCACGCCGTCAGCTTCGTTCGCGCGGTCGGTACGTCGTCGGTCTCCGCGATCCCCGCTCGCTCACGGACCATCTCGGCCAGGGCCCAGTAGCTGATGCCTTCGCCATAGGACGGTGACCGGCCGGCGTGCCAGTAGAAGTCCTGGTTCACGCCATCGATGTACTTCTCGAACTCCCACCCCAGCCGGCTCTTCCCGATGCCCGCCTGGCCGATGATCGTGACCAGCCGCGGCTTCGACTCACGGATGGTGGCGTGGAACAGCTCCTTGACCAGCCGCAGCTCCTCGTCGCGGCCCACGAACGGCGGCTCGAGCGCGGACCGGCGGCGAGCTCCGCCCCGCATGCCAAGGACCTGCACCGCTCGCCAGGCCGGCACGGGGCTCGACTTGCCCTTCAGCACCTGATCGCCAACGTCCTCGAAGGCGATGGCGTCACGCGTCGCCCGGTAGGTCGACTCCCCGACGAGGACCGTGCCCGCGGGCGCCATTCCCTGCAGCCGGCTTGCCGTGTTCACCAGGTCCCCAGCGACGATGCCCTGGCCGACCGCCCCGATCGAGGCCGCCGCTTCACCGGTGAGCACCGC
>DASYGU010000218.1:0-6710 GCA_035999355.1 Candidatus Limnocylindria bacterium
CGAATCCCTTCTGGTAGGCAAGCCCGGGCACTCGGACGACCATCGGGTTGCGGAACTGGCCATTGCTGAAGAACTGGAGCGACGCCGCCTCGCCCCGGATCTGGTCCAGCGCGTTGTGGATATAGGCGAGGTACTGGATCTCCGGAATGGGGAGCAGGCCGGCGTGGGCGGCGCCCTGCGCGATGCCCAGGATCGAGGTCTCGTCCAGCAGCGTGTCGAACACCCGTCCCGCCCCGAACCGCTTCTGGAGGTCGTGGGTCACGTTGTAGACCCCGCCCTTGCGGCCGACGTCCTCGCCGAAGACCACGATCTCCGGCCGCCGGGCGAGCTCGTCGGTCAGCGCGGCGTTGATGTGTCCGGCCAGCGTCCGGGCGGTGGGCTGGGTCGCGTTCTCGGGCAACGTGGCGCCGAACGCGACGGCCCGCAGGTCGGGGTCGGGAGGCGGCTCCGCGACGCGGACCGCGACCCGATCCGGATGGTCCGGGGCCAATGGTGCGACGACTTCTTCGGTCGTGCTCAGGCGGGGCCGGCGGGCGGCCTCCTCGGCGGCGGCCCAGACCCGCTCGCGCGCATCGGCGAGGAGCGCTCGGAGCGCGTCCGGCGTCGCGGCCCCCAGCGCCACCAGCCGCTCCGCGTTGCGCAGGAGCGGGTCGGCGCGTTCAGTGGCCGCGATCTCATCGGCGGACCGGTAGCCGTGCTCCGCGTCGGATCCGGCATGACCCCACAGGCGCACGACGTCGAGGTGCAGGAACAAGGGCTCGCGGGCGGCCCGCACGACATGAATCGCCTCGGCGACGGTGTCCCACACCTCGTCCAGCTCGCCCGACGCGTGACGGTAATGGAGGTACGGCTGGGCGGCGAACGTGGACTCGATCCAACCTTCGGGGGTGGGCACGCTGATCCCGGTCTGGTTGTCCTCGCAGACGAACAGGATGGGCATGGGCAGACCGATGCGCGCGCCGTAGCGCGCGGTGTTGAACGCGGACAGCGCGGTCGCGTGGTTCACAGTCGCGTCGCCGAACGAGCACATCACGATGGCGTCCGGCGGGAGCTCGTCGGCCAGTCCCAGCCGCCTCGCGCGGGCCAGGGCGTAGGCCATGCCCACCGCCTTTGGCAGGTGCGACGCGATGGTCGAGGTCTGGGGCGGGATCCACAGCGAGCGGCTGCCCCAGACCTTGTGCCGGCCCTGGGCGATGGGGTCCTCGCGGGACGCGACCACGCCGAGCAGCGCGTCGAACGCGGGCGTGTTGCCGGGCAGCTGGCGAGCGCGGGCCATCATGAATCCGCCCGATCGGTAGTGGAGGAATCCCGGGTCGGTGATCCGCAGCTGAGCGCCCAGGACCGCGTTGTTCTCGTGGCCGGCCCCGCCGATGGTATGGAAGCTGCGGTTCGTCTTCTTCAGCTCGCGGGCTGCCCGATCGATCTGGCGGCTGACGACCTGATCCTCGAACAGCTCGACCGCGCGGCGGGCAGTCAGATCCGATCCGGATCGAATCGGCTCGTCCGGACCGAGCGGGTCTGATGCGGGTGCCAGGCCGGCGAGCAGCGCGTCCAACGCATCCTCGACGACGGCGACCCGATCGAAGGTCATGCGGAGGCGACCTCTCGGGCAGCTGGGTCCCGGCCATCATAGCCGCGGTTCCGCGCCCACTCCTTGCCGGCCTCGGACCGGCTGTCATCAGGCCGGCCAGCCGCCGCCGGTGGTGGCCCGGGTCGGGTTGGACATCGGTCTGCTCCTCGTAGAGGCCGAGACCGGCGTGCCGGCGATTGCCCGCGGCTCGTCTCGTCGGGACCGATGAAAGCGTCGGGGCGTTACCGCCCCATTACGCGCGGCTTTTCAGCCAGTCGGCAAGGGCGACATGCCCTGCTTTGCGGGCGGAGTCGGCCGGGGTCGAGCCGTCATCCAGTCGAGCCCGGGGATCGGCCCCGACCGTGACGAGCCGTTCGGCGAGGGTCTGATCGCCGTTCTGCGCCGCCTCGTGGAGCGGGGTGTAGCCGTCGGCCTGGACCGCGTTGACATCGGCTCCGGCGACCAGCAGGAGCTCAGTGATCTCGGCGTGGCCGCCAGCAAGGGCGCTGTGCAGAGGAGCGACCTTCATCGGGTTGCGAGAGGCGTCATTGACCCGCGCACCGCCGTCGATCAGCGCCTTCGCCGCGTCCGGGTGGCCGAAAAAGCATGCCAGGCCCAGCGCGGTGAACCCGTCGCGGGCAAAGGCCACCGCGAGCCCGGGATCGCGCGCGAGCTCCGACCGGACGACTTCGGTCTGGCCCACGGCCGCGGCGTCGAAGATGTCCAGTGGGGGACCGGCGGCCAGCAGGGCGGCGACCGCGTCCAGCTTGAACTGGTATCGGGCCACGAGGATGGCGCTCGTCCCGTCCTCGCGACGCGCTCCGGCTGCCGCCGGATCGCGCGCCAGGAGCTCGCGCAGGCCGTCCACGTCCCCGGCTTCGATCAGCGCGAACACGTCCTCGGTCACGCGCGGCTGACCGAGATCAAGATCGTGCCGGTCACGGCGAGGAGGACGGCCAGCAGCCCGAGACGGGGGAGCCGCTCGCCGAGGACGACGCGGGCCAGCAGCATGGTCGCGAGAGGGTACAGCCCGGACAGGGTGGCGGCGAGGGCGACGCTGATCTCGCCCCGGGCCACGACGAAGAACACGTTGGCCCCGACATCGAGCACCCCGGCCAGGACGACCAGGGGCAGGACCGAGGGAAGGGAGCGAACGCTGGCGCGGGCCTTCGTCGCCGCCACGATTCCGCCGATCAGGAGTACCGACGCCGTGCGGCTCGCGACCAAGGCCCAGATGCCGCCATCGGCGGCCGCCCGATCGATGATCAGGTACCACGAGCTGAAGCCGATCGCGGCGCCCAGCGCGAGCAGGAGCGCGGATCGGCTCGCCGCATCACGCGAGATATCAGCGGCGGCCAGCCCGGCGGCCACGATGAGGGCCACGCCGACCAGCGCGATCGGAGCGATCTGGGTCCCGAGCAGCAAGGTGGCGAGCAGCGGGATCACGGCGGCCCCCGCCCCGGACAGGGAGGACACGATGCCCATCGAGCCCCGGGCCAGCCCTTCGTACAGGAACGCCAGGCCAAGCCCACCGCCGAGTCCGGCGACCGCTCCCAGCAGGAGCGTGTCCGCGGCGGGGATGGGCGGCGCGAGGAGCAGGACGCCGACCACCAGCGCGACCAGCCCGATCACCTGGGAGCCGGCGGTGACCGCGAACGGGGCGACGCGCCGCGAAGCGAGACCTCCGGTGAAGTCGGCCGTGCCCCACGCCGCGGCGGTCGCAAGCCCCCACAGCACGCCTGGCTGGATCACCCATCTCCTCCGAGCAGGCCCCGGACTGTACCAGCCACTTCGACCTTGACACTCGCGCCGCCGCGGCCGCACAGTGCGCCAATCTCGCGCGTCGGAAGCCCCCGTCGCCCGACCGATCCCGAGGTGTCCGTGGCGATCGAACCTGCCGCTCCAGAGGTCGCATCGGCTCCAGGCGCGGCCGCCCCTGCGGTCGTTCTCGAGAATCTCGAGCGGACCTATGGCGACGTGGTCGCAGTGGCCGGCATCAACCTCAGCATCGCCGATGGCGAGTTCTTCTCGATGCTCGGCCCGTCCGGCTCGGGCAAGACCACCACGCTCCGGATGATCGCCGGGTTCGAGATTCCCACCGCCGGACGCGTGCTCCTGCACGGCCAGGACGTGAGCACAATCCCGCCGTTCGACCGCGACGTGAACACGGTCTTCCAGGACTACGCCCTGTTCCCGCACATGACCGTGGGTGACAACGTGGCCTACGGCCTCGAGATCCGGAAGGTGGCGCGCGCCGAGCGTGAGCGACGGGTGGGCGAGGCGATGGCCATGGTCCGGCTGGAGGGCTACGAGAAGCGCCGCCCGGGGCAGCTGTCCGGCGGCCAGCGCCAGCGGGTTGCCCTGGCCCGGGCCCTTGTCAACCGGCCCCGGGTCCTCCTCCTCGACGAGCCGCTGGGCGCGCTTGACCTCAAGCTTCGCGAGCAGATGCAGATCGAGCTGAAGGAGATCCAGAAGGAGGTGGGGATCACCTTCATCTACGTCACCCACGACCAGGAAGAGGCGCTCACGATGAGCGACCGGCTTGCCGTGTTCAATCGGGGCCTGATCGAGCAGGTCGGGACGCCGGCGGACGTCTACGAGCACCCGAAGACCCCGTTCGTGGCTGGCTTCGTTGGGACCTCCAACCTGCTCAAGGACGAAGCGGCCCGTGTCGTCATCGGTCAGGCGGGTACGTTCACTGTTCGTCCGGAGAAGATCCGGCTGGCGGCGCCAGAGGACGCTGTCGCATCCGACGAGCATTCGGCGCTCGGGAAGGTGAGCGAAGTCGTGTACCTCGGCTCGGATACGCGGTATATCGTTGCGCTCGACGCCGGTGGCGAGCTCGTCGTCACCCAGCAGAACCTGCAGACCTCATCCATGGAGGCCCTGGCTGCCCAGGGACGGCCGGTCCGGCTGATCTGGCGACGGCAGCACGTGTTGAGCCTGGCCGACGGCCAGGAATCGGCGGGGGAGATAGAGGGAGTTGAACGCCCATGAGGCTCTTGCGTATTCCGGTCATGCTCACCGTGTTCGGCTTGCTGGCCGCCGCTTGCAGCGGCGGAGCCCCCAGCGGAGCGCTCACCGAGCTGCCCGACGCCGAAGGCGCGCTGAACCTGGTCATCTGGGCCGGGTACGCCGAGGACGGAACCAACGATCCGAACTACGACTGGGTGAATCCCTTCGTAGAGGAGACCGGCTGCGAGGTCAACACCACCGACATGACGGACTCCGCCAACGGCGTCGAGCTGCTGCAGAGCGGCCAGTACGACGGCGGGTCGTTCTCCGGTGACGCCACCCTGCGGCTGATTGCCGGCGAGGACGTGGCCCCGATCAACACCGAACTCATCCCGTACTATGCCGACGTCTTCGAGGGTCTCAAGGGTCAGCCCCACAACACCGTCGACGGGGTTCCGTACGGCACGCCGCACGGACGCGGCGCCAACCTGCTCCTGTACAACACCGACACCTTCACCGAGGCGCCCACCAGCTGGGATCCGATCTGGGACGCCGACTCGCCGGCTGCCGGCTCGGTCAGCGTCTACAACTCGGCGATCTTCATCGCCGATGCCGCGCTTCGACTGAAGACCACGAATGACAACGAGTTCGGGATCGATGACCCGTACCAGCTCACCGAGGAGCAGTTCAACGCCGCCGTCGAGCTGCTGACGGAGCAGCACGCGATCGTGGGTGAGTACTGGAACTACGCCACCGACCAGATCACCTCGTTCGGCGCCGGCGACATGCTGGCGGGTACCTCGTGGCAGTACCAGGCCAACAACCTGCCCGACGCACCGGTGGGGATCGTCAAGCCCGCGGAGGGCACGACCGGCTGGTCCGACACCTGGATGATCGCCAGCGAGGCGGAGCACCCGGGCTGCATGTACCGATGGATGGACTGGATGCTGTCACCTGAGGCCAACGCCCAGGCGACGGTCTGGTTCGGGGAAGCACCGGTCACGCAGGCTGCTTGCGATCGGGCCGAAGAGCTCTCGCCGAACCACTGCGAGGACTACCACGCGACCGACGAGGCCTACTTCGAGGACGTGGCCTTCTGGAGCACGCCTCGCGAGGACTGCAACGACGAGGACGACGCGACGACCTGCAAGACGATCGAGGACTGGATCCAGGCCTGGACCGAGATCACCGGCAGCTGATTCGCCGTCGGTGACGTTCTGACCACACGGCTCCCCGGGGGTCCGCCTCCGGGGAGCCGCTTTCCATCCCGCCACAGAGGCACCACTCCGAAGCCATGACCTCGTCCACGATGTCGCCATCCCCGTCACGGGGCCGGCGGTTCGCGACCTGGCTCAGCGGTCGACCGCGGCTGCAGCTGGCGCTCCTGCTCGCCCTGCCGGCCGGCTTCTTCGTCATCTTCTACCTGGGTTCGCTGCTGCTCCTGTTCCTGAACGCGTTCTGGGAGACGGACCCGTTCAGCGGCGACGTCATCCCGGTCTTCTCGCTCGACGCGTTCGTGACGATCTTCACCGTCGATGTGTATCGGATCATCGCGGCCCGCACGCTGGGGATGGCAATCGTCGTCACCCTGACCTGCGTCGCGCTCGGCTTCCCGGTCGCCTACTACATGGCCCGCATCGCCTCCCCGCGCACCCGGCGGTTGATGGTCATCGCCGTCCTGATGCCGCTGTGGGCGAGCTACCTGGTCAAGATCTACACCTGGCGCACGATGCTGGGTGGTAACGGCTTCGTGGACTGGCTCCTCGCCCCGTTTGGGCTCGAGGGGCCGGGCCTCAACTCGCTGGTGGGCAGCTGGCTGGTCCTGACCTACCTCTGGCTGCCGTACATGATCCTGCCCATCCAGGCCGGGCTGGAGCGGATCCCTGGATCCCTGCTCGAGGCATCCGCCGATCTCGGTGCCCGCTCCGGCCGAACCTTCCGACGAGTAGTGATCCCGCTCGTGCTGCCTTCTATCGCCGCCGGATCGATCTTCACGTTCTCGCTGACCCTGGGTGACTACATCACCGCGACAATGGTCTCGTCGACCAAGTTCATCGGCAACGTGATCTACGACAACTCGGCGCTGGGTAGCCTGCCCCTGGCGGCCGCCTACTCGTTTGTTCCGATCGTCATCATGATCGTGTACCTGGTCGTCGCCAGGCGCCTTGGCGCCTTCGAGTCGCTG
>DASYGU010000228.1:0-7440 GCA_035999355.1 Candidatus Limnocylindria bacterium
GCGCGCGCCGCCGATGGTGGCGTCCGGATGCAGCTCGACGAGGCGCGCCGCCTCATCGGTCTGGTCCTGGAGCAGCGCGACATGGGTCGCGTCACCCACCGGGAGCAGGCCCTCGGCCAGCTCATGCGACGGCGCGAACGCGGTGCGCGCGGCGAGGCGCTCGGTGATCGCCGCGA
The DNA here is from genome assembly GCA_035999355.1 of Candidatus Limnocylindria bacterium. Taxonomy (GTDB): domain Bacteria; phylum Chloroflexota; class Limnocylindria; order QHBO01; family QHBO01; genus DASTEQ01. The sequence goes on from DASYGU010000228.1 coordinate 177, forward strand.
ACTCCAGCGCGCGGAGGCTGGCGGGATCGGGGTCAGCCGCGCGAGACGTGCGGGTCATCAGCGATGACGAATCGATACGGCCGGGCGGCCCATGCTCCGGCGTAGTCGACGCCGATGCGCGAACGTGTGTCTATGAGCGCCGGGAGCTGGCCGACCCGGATGGAGATCGGCCCGCCGAGGAGGTCGGATCCGCTCAGGTTTCGGTCCACGCCCAGCGCCCGGCCCAGGTTCCCCGGACCGGAAGCCAGTCGTCGGATCGGCACCCGTTCGCCCCGTCGAGCCTGGGCCAGCGTCACGCCCTCGACCACCTCGCCCGCGCGCAGGAGGACCGCCTCGGGCTTGCGTCCCGGTCCACAGACGACATTCAGGCAGTCGTGGATGCCATAGACCCGGTACACGTACGCATGGCCGGGTGGCCCCCACATCGGCTCGTTGCGGGCCGTCTGCCCGCGTGCGGAGTGCGCGGCCAGGTCCTCCGGTCCGAGGTAGGCCTCGGTCTCGACCACCCGGACCGCGACCCGTCCGTCGGCCGAATCGTGGATGACCACCGCCCCGAGCAGCTCGGGGGCGACCTCCAGCGCCGAGCGGTCGTACCAGCGACGGTCGGCCGGCGAGGTCAGAAGGTGAGGAACGCCGCGATCTCTTCCGGCACGAACGGTCGGACGACGAAACCGGCAATCGGCAGCAGCCACTCGCGGAACCAGCCCAGGATGAACGAGTCGTTCAAGATGTCGTAGATCGAACCCAGGATCCCGGCCGACTCGACGGAAGCCTCACCGGCCAGCTGGAAGAAGCTTGCGAGCACGACCCAGCTGAAGGTGTAAATCAGGGCGACGAACAGGACGCCCATCACCGCGCCCAGGACCTCGTCCACCTGGCGAACGAGGGGCAGCCGCTGCTTGCCGTACAGGGTGCGGACCAGCAGGAACCCACCGATGACGCCCACCGCCATGAGCGTGATGTAGATCCACAGCTCCTGCTCGTCCGGCGTGCCGAGGTGCCAGACGCCGCTCAGCGAGTCCGCGATCGGCCCCTTCAGCACGCTGGCGAGGACGAATGCGACCAGGACAACGATGCAGTTCAGGATGTAGCGCAGCAGCCCCTGCTGGAACCCGACCAGCACGCCGCCGGCCAGGGTGAGGAGGACCACGAGGTCCGCGATGGTGAACTGCGCGATGAATTCCATGCGGTCAGCTCTCCGATGATTGCGCCGCGAAGGGTACCAGCGCTGTCCACCGCGACAACGTGACGATCAGCGGATCTCGGCTGCCAGATGGTGGCGGAGGGCCCCGCTGATCTTGTCCATCGCACGCTCCACCGCCCGTTCGTCGGCGGCCGAGAGCGGTTGGAAACGGAGCGACAGGCCGTACGACACCCGCCCGTCCCCGATCTGCCCGCCGCGGTACACGTCGAACAGCGTGACGTCGGCCAGCAGCGGTCCTCCGTTCTGGCGGGTCAGCCGCAGGAGCTCGCCAACCGGCGTCGCGGCATCCAGGACGACGGCGAGGTCGCGGTCGACCGGCTGGGCGGCCGGCACGGGGGCGGCGCGCTCCGAGCGACCCGGAAGATCGAACAGGCCATGCGGGTCGACGTGGATCGCCGCGACCAGGGGCCGGCTTGGCAGGCCCCACGCGTCGGCCACGGTCGGGTGCACCTCCCCCACCGAGCCATACGAGCGACCGGCGCCGTCGACCATCCGGGCCGCCCGTCCGGGGTGGAGATGGGCATGCCGTTCCTCCGGGCTCTCGGGCCGGTAGGTCGGCGCCGGCAGGCCGAGCGCCTCGTGCACGGCGTCCAGGATTCCCTGCAGGTCGGCCACGTCCCAGGGTCTGGGCACCTCCCCGGGCTGTCGGCCCGTCGCGTTTCCGAGGAGGCCGATCCCCACCGTCCACGCCTCCCGGTACCCGCCGCCGGCCTGCGCCAGCTCGTCGCCTCCCCCCGTGGGCTTGTAGTGGTACGTCTTGCCCACCTCGAAGATCGCCAGGTCATTCCGGCGCTGGCGGACGTTCTCGGCCAGCACGGCCAGGACCGATGGGTATGGCACCGGGCGCAGGATCGCGTGCTCCCCGGACAACGGGTTGGCCACCCGCACGAGATGGGCGGCGTCCGGGTCGAACCCGGATCGCCGGAGGTCGTCGGGGCCGATCAGGGCGTGGGTCAGCACTTCGTCGAGACCGAGCCCGGCGAGGATCCGCCGGAGCGCATGGCGCCGGGCCGATGGCTCGGGCCGGCTGAGCGGCGGCTCCGCCGGAGAACGCGTTCCCTCGATCCGGTCGTAACCCCGGGCACGGGCGATCTCCTCGGCCACGTCCGCGGCCGCGAGGACGTCGTTGCGGTACAGCGGCACGGTCACGGCCACCCGTCGTTCGCCCTCGTCGGCGACCGTGAACCCGAGCGGGGTCAGCCACCGCGTCGCCTCGGCGCCGTCCACCCCGAAGCCCAGCAGCCGCTCGGTCCGCGCGGTGTCCAGCTCGACGACGCGCGGGGCATGCGGCCCGGGGTCGTTATCGACGATGCCCGTCGCGATCCGCGCGCCGGTGATTGCCGCGATGAGGGAGGCCGCCCGGTCGGCGGCCATCCGGGGCAGGTCCATCGAGATGCCCTTCTCATGGCGCATGGACGCCTCCGACCGGAGCGCCAGGCGACGGGCCGCGTTCCGGACCGTGGGGCCGTGGAAGATGGCCGACTCGAGGATCACCCGGCGAGTGGCGTCGGTCACCTCGGTGTCCGCCCCGCCCATGATCCCGGCCAGCCCGATCGGTCGGTCCTCGTCGGCGATCACGAGCATCCGTTCGTCGAGCGTCCGATCCAGGTGGTCCAGGGTCTCGAGCGACTCCCCGGACCGCGCCCGGCGCACGACGATCCGGCCGCCCGGGATCCGATCCGCGTCGTATGCGTGCATCGGCTGGCCCATCTCGTGCATGACGTAGTTCGTAACGTCCACGACCGGCGAGACCGGGCGCATGCCGGCCGCCACGAGGCGCTGGGCCATCCAATCGGGCGTGACACCGGGGCCGACCCCGTCGAGCAGCCGCGCCGTGAACCGCGGACAGAGCGCGGCGTCCTCGATCTTCACGCTCACCGCGTCTGCCGTCGGCGGGTCCGCCTCGGTGACGGTCATTGCCGGCCAGCGAACCTCCGCCCCGGTGGCCGCGGCGATTTCGCGGGCGAGGCCGATCATCGACAGCGCGTCACCGCGGTTGGGCTTGACGTCGACGTCGAGCACGGTGTCCCCCACCGCGGCGGCCAGCTCGGTGCCCACCTCGTGCTCGTCGGCCGTGCCCAGGATCAAGATCCCGTCGCCGTCGTCACCAAGGCCCAGCTCGATCGGGCTGCACAGCATCCCGTTCGACACTGCGCCGCGGATCTTCGTGCGCTCGATCCTCCGGCCGCCGGGAAGCGTCGAGCCGGGAACCGCGACCGGGACGAGCTGGCCGACCACAAGGTTCTGCGCCCCGCACACGATCTCGAGCGGGTCGCTCGCGCCCACGTCCACGTTGGTCAGCCACAGGGTGTCGGCGTTCGGGTGGCGGTCAACTTCGAGCACTCGACCGACGATCACGCCCGACCACTCGCCGCCGGCCGGCTCCACGGTCTTCACCTCGAATCCGAGCAGGGTCAGCCGCTCGGCGAGCTGGGCGGGCGCCAACTCCAGGTCGACGTATTCCGCCAGCCAGGTCAGGGGGACGCGCATCGTCAGCGTCCCCCGCTGAACTGCTCGAGGAAGCGCAGGTCGGCGCTGAGCAGGAGGCGCAGGTCCGGGATGCCGTGCCGCAGCAGGGTCAGTCGATCGAGGCCCATCCCGAACGCGTATCCCTGGAACTCGTCGGGATCCAGGCCACCGTTGCGCAGGACGACGGGGTGGACCATCCCCGCGCCCAGGATCGTCATCCAACCGCTCCGGCCGCAGGCCGGACAGCCCGGCCCGCCACAGACCAGGCAGCCGATGTCGAACGCCGCGCTGGGCTCGGTGAACGGGTAGTAGCCGGGCCGGAAGCGGGTCGTGGTCCCGTCCCCGAACATCGCGCGGGCGAACTCCTCGAGCATGCCCTTCAGGTCGGCCAGGCTCGTGGTCCGATCCACGACGAGGCCCTCCACCTGAAAGAACTCGAACCCATGCGCGGCATCCACGGCCTCGTACCGATAGCAGCGACCGGGCATGAGCACCCGGATCGGCGGCGTTAGCTCGCGCATGGCCCGAATCTGGACCGGCGAGGTGTGGGTCCGCAGGATCGTCCCGTCGGCCGCGGGCCGCGGCTCGCCGGCCTCGACCGATCCGGGCTCGGCCACGTACAGGGTGTCCCACAGATCGCGGGACGGATGATCGGGTGGGATGTTCAGGAGCTCGAAGTTCATGAGGTCGTTCTCGATCTCCGGGCCTTCGAACACCTCGAAGCCGAACCCATGGAAGATCTCGCGCAGGTCGCGCTCCACGGTCATCAGCGGATGAAGGTGGCCGAGGCGTGCCGGGCGACCCGGCGCCGTCATATCGAGCGCCTCGCCGGCCAGCTGCAGGTCCAGCTCGCCCGCGGCCAGCGCCCGGCCCCGTTCGGTGATCGCCGCTTCGAGCGCGACCCGCGCCTCGTTGGCGGCCGCACCCGCGGCGGGACGATCCGCGTCGGGCAGGGCGCTCAGCCCGCGAAGCGCCGCGGTGAGGCTGCCCGATCGGCCGAGGACGGCCACCCGAATGGCCTCGACATCGGCCGCGTCGGCCGCCGCGGCGAGCCTGGCCTCGGCATCGGTCCGGACCCGCGCGACCTCGGCCAGCAGGGCCGCGGCGTCAGTCGGGGTGCTCATCGGTCAGGCCATCTCCATCGGTCAGGGGGCATTGTGAGTGAAACAAACGACCCCGCTCCGAGATCCGGAGCAGGGCCGTGGGACCGACGCGGAGGCGTCGGTCAGCTGGTAAAGGTGGCCTTGGACATCTCGACCAGGTGCCCGAAGGCGGTCGGCTCGCGCACGGCGAGATCGGCGAGCTGCTTGCGGTTGACCTCGATGCCGGCCGACTTCAGGCCGGCCATGAACCGGCCGTAGGGCATGCCGTGGGACCGCGAGGCGGCGTTGATCCGCTGGATCCACAGCCGGCGCATGTCGCGCTTCCGGTCACGTCGGTCGCGATAGGCGTAGCGCATGGCGTGGAACAGCGCTTCGCGAGCCGGCCGGATGAGCTTGGAGCGGGTCATCCGCCGACCCTCGGCCTGCTTCAGCAGGCGCTTGTGACGGCGGTGGGCGGGAACTCCGCGCTTTACGCGAGGCATTTCAGATCCCTATTCGTACGGCATCAGCCGCTTGAGCTGGGCGGCATGGGTCGAGCTGACCTGGGCCATCCCGGCGTAGCGGCGCTTGCGGCGGCTGGACTTGATCTGGAGATGGTGGCCCCGCCAGGCCTTGGGTCGGAGCCACTTGCCCGAACCCGACTTGCGATACCGCTTGGCGGTGCCCTTGTGTGTCTTCATTTTCGGCACGATGGTTTCTGTCCCCTGTCGTTATGCCGGCGTCGCGGCCGGCGGCTCCTCGGCCACTTCGGGCACCTGGCCCTTGGCCTGGAGCGCCTCGCCGATCGTCTCGCCTTCGGCCGCGGCCTCGCCGTCGGTGAGGTCCGGCTGGTCGTCATGTCGGTCGGCCTTGGCGGTGGGCGGAGCCATCACGATGAACAGGCTCCGGCCCTCCATGAGTGGCGCACGCTCGATCACCCCGTGGTCGCCGATCATCTCGGCGGCCTTGTCGAGCAGGTTGCGCCCGAGCTGTGGATGGTTGAGCTCCCGGCCCCGGAACTGGACCGTGACCTTGACCCGGTCGCCGTCGTCGAGAAACTCGGACGCGCGGCGGGTCTTGGTCGCGAGGTCATGGGTGTCGATCTTGACCCGGAACCGGATCTCTTTGAAGGTCTGCGACTTCTGCTTCTTCTTCGTTTCGCGCTCGCGCTTCTGGATCTCGTACTTGTACTGACCGTAGTCCAGGATCTTGCAGACCGGGGGAACTGCCGTGGGTGCCACCTCGACCAGATCGAGGCCGCGTTCCTGTGCCAGCGCGAGTGCGTCCGCGGTCTGCATGACCCCGAGCTGCTGGCCCTCGTCGTCGATGACCCGCACCTCTTTGATACGAATCATGTCGTTGACGCGGAGTTCCCTGGTTATCGGTCTGTGCTCCCTTCAACACATGAGCCACGGTCCGCTGACGGACGCGTGGCCCACATCTGCGCGATTGCCGGCCGACTATACACCGCGGTCAAAAAATGGGTCAACGAGCCTCAGTCCGCGTCCTCCCAGTCGGACCACGGGACGTGGTGCTCCTCGAGGTAGGTATGCACCGCCTCGCCCATCGTGCGCGGGAAGGGCGGTTGCGCCAGCTGGGCCTCGAGACCGTAGCGGACGACCTTGTCCTTGACCGGCCCCTTCAGCTCGGCGAAGGACAGACCGATCCCCACTCGATTCAGCTGGTCGATGAGTTCGGACAGCATGTCCTCCGCCGTGGAATCGACGTCGGTCATGGGTTCGGCGGCAACCACCACTCGGCGGATTGGTGGTTCGGCCGCCTCGATGGCATCCAGCACCGCTTCGCGGAAACGGTCAGCGTTGGCGAAGAACAGCGGCGCGTCGAAGCGGAACAGGACGAGCCCCGGGATCTGGCGGCCCTCGGGGTGCCGCTCGCGGTCGTGGTATCCCTTCAGTCCGTCCACCCGGCCGAGCACCGCGGTGTGCGGATGCCAGGCTCGCCACAACAACGTTGCGGCCGACAAGCCAACCGCGATTCCGATGCCGGCGATGACCCCTACCAGCGCCACACCAAGCAGAGCGGCAATGGCGAGCCCGAAATCGGCGCGATTGATGGCGAACAATCGCCGCAGCACCGCGAGGTCGATGAGGCCGATCACGGCGACCATCACGATCCCGGCCAGGGTGGCGCTGGGGAGGGGGGCCAGGACCCCGGTGGCGAAGACGAGAACGATGCCGATCGCGAGGGCGGCCGTGACCCCGGTCAGCTGGGTCCGTGCGCCAGCCGCCTCCGCCGCGGGTGTCCGCGACGAGCTGCTCGAGATGGGGAACCCTTGAAACAGCCCGGCGGCGACGTTGACCGCCCCCAGGGCAAACAGCTCCTGGTCCTGGTCGACCCGGTCGCCGAGGCGCGTCGCGTAGCTCCGAGATAGGACGCTCGTATCGGCAAACGCGACGAGGGAGATCGCCAGGGCCGCGACCGCGATATTCCCGACCTCGACCAGGTCGAAGGCGGGGACGGCGAATTGGGGCAGCCCGGATGGGACGGC
>DASYGU010000272.1:0-4635 GCA_035999355.1 Candidatus Limnocylindria bacterium
CGGGGCCAGCGCGCTGGCGCTCACCGCGTGGTGGTCCCGCGAGTCCCGGCGTGCCCGTCGCCCCGCGATCGTCCGTCCGTCGGGCGCCGCCGAGGATCGGGACCGTCAGGCGCACGAGCGCGCGACGGCGGCACGAGACGCGCTGGCGGCCATGCTTCGTGAGCGTGGCGTCGAACCGGGCGTCGATCCACGCCCCGCGTATGACGGTTACCTCGCCGCGTGCCGCGAACGGGAGGCGGCCGCCGGCGCGGCGGCCGGTGCCGAGGCGCTCCGACGGGAGCTGGAATCGGCCCGCGCGGCCGAGCAGCTCGCTGCCGATGCGGCCCGCGCGACGGCCGGTGCCGAGGCCGGGCTGCGTGCCGCGCTGGCGGCCGCCGAGCCCGACGCGGACGCCCAGGCGCCGATCGGGGACGTGGTCGCCCGGCTCGAGGCGTGGCAGGCCGCCCGGGTGGACGAGGCGGTCCAGGCCGAGCGAACGATTCGCGAATACGAGGAGCTGACCGGGCTGCTGGATGGGAAGAGCGTGGCTGAGCTCGCCGGCCTGGCTGCCAGGGCAGAGGATCGAGCCGCAGGCCTGGCCGCAGCCGTGGGCCCGGGCGCCGCCGCGCTCGAGGGCGACGAGCAGGCGGCCACCGACGACGTGGAGCAACGGCGCGAAGCCGCGGCCTCCATGTCCGGGGCCATGGACGTGCGAGAGGCTGACCTGGTCGACGTCGCCGCGGCCGAGGAGCTCGCGATCGCGGCCCACGGGCGGGTATCCACCGTCACCGAGTTCGCATCGGTCATCGACGAGACCCTGGCGCTGCTCGAGGCCGCCCAGCGACAGGTCCACCGGGACCTCGCCCCCGTGCTGGCCACCGCCATTCGGGAGTGGCTGCCCACGCTGAGCGGCGGCGCCTACGTCGAGGCGGGCGTCAACCCGGCTGACCTCTCGATCGAGGTCAAGGAGGCCGCCACGGGTGCGTGGCGCCAGGCAAAGCTCCTCTCGGAAGGGACCCGCGAGCAGATCTACCTCCTCCTCCGGCTGGCCATGGCCCAGCACCTGGTCACCACCGGCGAGTCGGCGCCGATGCTGCTGGACGAGGTCACCGCCCAGGCCGACGCCGATCGGAAACGTGCGGTCCTGGACATGCTCCAGGCCCTCGCCCTCGAGCGACAGCTCGTCCTGTTCACGCACGACGATGCCGTGCTGAACTGGGCCGAGAGCCAGCTCCGGGGGGACAACGATCGCGTCATACGCCTGCCCGCCTCAACCGATGCTTCGGCTGCGTCATCACCGGTCAGCGTGTCCATCGGGAGCGGGGCCTGAGCATCTCGAGGGGCGCGGCGCGCTCGGTGAGGCGGCTGGCACGGCGCGGAACGGGGCTCGGACTGACGATCGCGATGGTCCTCGCCGCGCTGCTCCCGCCCGCCCAGGTGATCGGCGGCTCGACCCCGGCTCCGTCGGCCACCGAGCCGATCCAGCCCCGGCAGGCCGTCGAGCGATTCGTCACGTTGTGGCGGATCGGCGACTACGAGCGCATGCACGAAGTGCTCGCCACTGCCGATCGCGAGCATTACACCGAGGCCGGGTTCATCGCCCTTCATCAGCGGTTCGCGGCGGCGATCGGGCTGACCGGCATGCATGTCGCCATTGGCAGCGCCCAAGCGACCGCCCGGCCGTCCGAGGCGCGACCACCCGATGCCCCAGCCCCGAACGCGAGCCCGGTCCCCTCTTCCGCAAACGAGTCGCCGGCGCCTACCATCGACCCTGGCGGGGTGGTCGTCGGTCCGGTCCGAGCCATGGCCGTGCCCGTGCGACTGACCTTCGACAGTAGCCTGTTCGGGCCCATCGTCCTCGACCGTGCCTTCGAGCTGACCCTAGGCCCGACCGGCTGGGAGGTCCGATGGACGCCCGAGAGCCTGTTCCCCGAGCTGGGGACGACCGGCGGCGCGTTCCGCGTCGAGCAAAGTCCGCTGCCGACCCGCGGCAAGATCATCGCCGCCGACGGAACCGTCCTGGCCCTCACCCGCTCGGACGGGGTGCGGGTTTACCCCCACGAAAGCCTCGCCGGCCAGGTGATCGGGTACGCGACGCCGCTCACCGCGGAAGAGGCGGCCGCTCGTCCCGCGGTTGACGGCTACGCCGCCGGGCAGGTCGCCGGTCGACGCGGTGTCGAGGCCGGCGCCGAGGCGCTCCTGCGCGGGCGGGCCGCACTCACGCTCATCGTCGATCCACACCTCGGGACGGACCAGCCGGTCGTGGAGCGTCCCCTCATCCCCGCCGCCGACGTCCGCCTCACCATCCAGCCTGACCTCCAGCGCTCGGCCGAGGCGGCCATCGCCGGGTATCCGGAGGCCGCCACCGCGGTCGTGGATCCGCGCAGCGGAGACGTCTGGGCCCTGGCCTCGGCGCCGGCATTCAACCCGAACGCCATGACCCTCGGGACCACCTACGGCGGCTCACCGCTCAGCCGGCCGACCGCCGCCCAGATCCAGAACCACGCGCTCGAGACCGCATATCCGACCGGGTCGTCGTTCAAGCCGTTCACCCTCGCCACGGCTCTCCAGATCGGGGTCGCGTCGCCGGCGACCCGGATGACCTGCCTTCCGACCTGGGACTTCGGCGGTGTCCGGTTCGTGAACTTCGAGCTCCACCAACTGCCCGGACTCGTCTCCCTCGAGCAGGCGATGGCGTTCAGCTGCAACACGACCTACATGCCCCTGTCGATGGTGGTCTACGAGCACGATCGCGATGCGTTGACCGATCTCCTCGCGGATTTCGGCTTCGGCCAGCCCACCGGCATCGGCTGGGTGCCCGAGACCGGCGGGGTGCTGCCCGACGCGCTGTACTACGAGGGCCATCGCCGCGGCTCGGGCAGCTACTCGCCGTTCGGCCCCTTCGACCAGGTCCAGCTGGCCATCGGCCAGGGCTCGTTCCTGGGCACCCAGCTCCAGATGGCCCTTGCCTACGCCGCATTCGCCAACCGCGGGACGCTGTGGATGCCACGGCTGGTGACCACCGCGATGACCCCTGACGGCGACGTCGTGCACCGGACCCGGCCTCAGGTCCGTCAGCGGATCGCCATGGACCGCGCGGACCTGGACTACCTGGTCACCGCCCTCCAGGCGGTCACGACCTATTCCTACGGGACCGGGACCGCGGCGTTCGCCGGCTTTGGGATCCCGGTCGCCGGCAAGAGCGGGACGGCCGAGTCGGGCGGCCCCGATCCTCACGCCCTGTTCCCGGCCTTCGCCCCGGCCCTGAACCCGGAGATCGTGGTCACCACCATCCTGGTCAGGATCCACCTCGGGACCGGCGGATCGGATTCCGCCCCCCTCGTCCGACGGGTGATGACGACCTACTTCAGCCGCTGAAAATCGGATCGTCGTCTTTGACACCGTGAGCACGCGACGGGTAGCATCGAAGCGCAGAAATTCGCCTCGAAATGCCGGTCCACGGCTGGAACTGACGCCGATTGCTGGGGGAGCCAAAGGGGACGGTCGATGAATAGCGAACGCCCATGACATCCCGGGAGGCGCTACCCCTTCGCTTCCAGACGGCGGAAGTCGGTGTCGACTGGCTGCAGTGCAACATCGAGTGCCAGGAAGGCTGCCCGGTCAACACCAACTGCCGGGGCTACCTCATGCTCGCGGCCGAGGGCCGGTTCGAGGAGGGCTACATCCTCGCCCGCGATCCGAACCCGGTCGCCGCCATCTGCGGCTACGTGTGCTCGGCACCCTGCGAGAAGGCCTGCCGACGGGCGGACATCGACAAGCCGCTGGCCATCCGGGCCATGAAGCGGTTCCTCGTCGACTGGCACTACGCCAACAACATGCCAGACGACATCCAGGTCGCCCCGGCCACGGGCAAGAGCGTGGCGGTCATCGGTGCGGGACCGGCCGGCCTGAGCGCGGCCAAGGAGCTGGCCGGCTGGGGCCACGAGGTCCACTGCTACGACGCCCTGCCGTCGGGCGGCGGGACGACCCTCATCGGTGTGCCGGCGTTCCGCCTCCCCCGCGACGTCATCGAGCTGGACGTGAACTGGGTTGCCAAGCACGGCGTCGAGTTCCATTACAACGTCGAGATCGGGCGCGACATCACGATGGACCAGCTGCGGGCCCAGCACGACGCGGTGGTGGTGGCCACCGGCTGCATGTACCCGGTCGCCATGAACGTGCCTGGCGAGGAGCAGGACGGCGTCATCTACGGCGTCGACTTCCTGAAGCGCGCCAACCTGGGCCAGGAGCAGTGGGTCGGCGACCACGTGGTGGTGGTCGGTGGCGGCTATACGGCCATGGACTCCAGCCGGACGGCCCTGCGGTTGGGCGCCAAGACCAGCACCATCGCCTACCGCCGCGGTCCGGACGAGATGGTCGTGGACGAGGAGGAGCAGCACGAGACGCGCTTCGAGGGCGTGCAGTTCGAGTTCTTCGCCTCCCCCGTCGAAGTGGTGGCCGACGACAAGGGCAAGGTCACCGGCATGGTCTTCCAGCGCGTGCGGCTGGGGGCACCCGATGCCAGCGGCCGGCGCTCGCCGGAGCCGATCCCCGGCAGCGACTTCACCATCCCGTGCGACATGGTCATCCCCTGCACCAGCCAGGCGTCGGACAACAACGTGCTGGGCGAGTTCGGCTCGAAGCTGAACCGGCACC
>DASYGU010000278.1:0-6660 GCA_035999355.1 Candidatus Limnocylindria bacterium
TACCCGCGTGCGCGCGCTCGCGTTGCCGGGGATTGGCCTGGTTCCCGAGTCGCGGCGGGTCTACACCATGGCCGGCGCCGCGCCGGGAACGAGCCTGGCGGCGCAGGTCCTGGGCTTCGTGAACGTCGACGGCGCGGGCCAGTACGGGGTGGAGGGGGCCGAAGACGCGGTCCTGGCCGGCACCCCGGGATCGGTGATCGCCCAGGAGGACGTCGCCGGCCGGCTGATCGCGGGGTCGGTCCACGAGCTCGAGGCGCCTATCAACGGTGCCGACCTGACGCTCACCATCGACGCCGGGCTCCAGCACCTCCTCGAGGAGCAGATGCTCGACACCTTCACCCGGAACCGGGCGAAAGGGGTCACCGGCGTGATCATGGACGTGAACACCGGCGCGATCCTGGCTCTCGCCACGGCGCCGACCTTCGACGCCAACAGCTACCCGAGCACCGATCCCGCCCTCTTCTCGAGCCCGGCCGTCAGCCGGCAGTACGAGCCAGGATCGGTGCTGAAAGCCATGACCGTGGCCGCCGCGCTCGACGCGGGCGCGATCACCCCGACCGACCTGTTCCTCGACGACAACCACCTCCAGGTCTACGACGCGACGATCAGCAACGCCGACCGCCAGTGGTGGCCGAACGGCCACGGGCTCATCACGCCGGCCCAGGTGCTCGCCCTCTCGAACAATGTCGGCGCGGCGACCATCGGCCTGACCCTGGGCGGCCAGCGCCTGTACGACGCACTCCTGCGCTTCGGGTTCGGGACGCCGACCGGCATCGACCTGGCCGGCGAGGCGGCCGGCACCGTGCTCCATCCCGATGCCGAAGGCGCCTCGAAGGAGCTCACCACCGCACAGAACGCGTTCGGCCAGGGGATCAGCGTGACCGTCGTCCAGATGGCGGCCGCGTATGCCGCGATCGCGAATGGCGGACGGCTGGTGAGCCCGCACGTGGTGGCCGGCTGGACGGCCGAGGACGGCACGTTCTCGCCGCGGCCTGCTGACGAGCAGGCCCAGATTCTCAAGCCCGAGACCGCCTCGACCGTGCTCGAGATGCTGACCGGGGCGGTCGATAACGGCATCGCGGATGGCGCGGCCGTGGCCGGCTATTCGATCGCAGGCAAGACCGGCACCGCCCAGGTCGCGGGTCCGGTGAATGTGCGGGTCCAGACCGGGTGGGACGCGAACGGGAAGCCGATCTACGTCGACTCGGTCCAGCAGGCGTATATCGAGGGCTGGGTGGACTCCAGCTTCATCGGGATCGCCCCGGCGTCCAACCCCCGGTTCGTGATGATGGTCCTCATCCACCGGCCGGTCGTGGGCCGGTCGGGGATCGGGGAGCGGCCCGAAGTCGCCTTCTCCCAGCTCGCCCCGCTCGTATTCGACTACCTCGGCATCCCGCCCGACCGGCCCGCGCCGGGGGTTGCCCAGCCATGAGGCTGGTAGACTCGCCGCCGAACGCCGCAGGGAACCGCGTGCCGCCGATCCGCATCGACGACCTGCTGGCCGCCACCGGCGGCCGGCTCCAGGCTCCGACCACCGTCCGGTCCTTCCGCCTTGCCGTCGTCGACTCCCGCCGCGTCACGCCCGATAGCCTGTTCGTGGCCCTTCCCGGTGAGCGCACCGATGGCCACCGGTTCGTGGCCGAGGCCATTGCCGCGGGGGCCGCGGCGGTGCTCGTGGAGCGCGAGGTGGACCTGCCGGCCGGGACCGATGCCGCGGTGGTCCGGGTCACCGACAGCCTCCGGGCCTTCCAGGACCTGGCCGCCTGGTGGCGTGAGCGGTTCCCGGTCCGGGTGGTGGGCGTCACCGGGTCGACTGGCAAGACGCTGGCCAAGGAGGTCATCGCCGACGTCCTGGGTCGCACCCTCGGCGTCCTGCGCAACGAGGGCAACCAGAACTCCGAGACCGGTCTCCCCATGACGCTGCTCCGCCTCGAGCCTGCCCACCAGGTCGCGGTCCTCGAGATGGGGATGTACACCGTGGGCGAGATCGCCCGACTCGTCGAGATCAGCCGTCCCGAGGTGGGCGTCGTGCTCGCCGTCCACCCCACCCACCTCGAGCGAACGGGCAGCCTGGAGCGGATCGCCGAGGCCAAGTCCGAGCTCCCGCGAGGGCTGCCGGCCGATGGGCTGGCAGTCCTGAACGCCGATGACCCGCGGGTCGCGGCCATGGCCGCGGTCAGCCCGGCCCGGGTCCGCACGTTTGGCCTGGCCGAGAACGCCGACATCCGTGCCACCGACATTGAGTCCGAGGGCCTGTCCGGGATGCGCTTCACGATGCATGGCCCCTGGGGGGAGCGCCGTGTGCGGAGCGCGACGCCGGGTCGTCATCTCGTGCCGCATGCCCTGGCCGCGGCCGCGGTGGCGGATCACTTTGCCGTGCCGCTGGGTGAGGTGGCCGCCGCACTGGAGGCCGGCAGCGGCGCCCCGCACCGGATGGCCATCGAGGCGCTGCCCAGCGGGGCGACCCTGGTCGATGACACGTACAACGCGTCGCCGGTCTCCGTGTCGGCGGCACTGGCGTTCCTGGCCGAGACGCCCGTTGGCAACGGTCGGCGGCTGGCCGTCCTGGGCGACATGCTCGAGCTCGGGCCCGACGAGCAGGCACTCCATCGGCGAATCGGCGCCGAAGCGGCGACCGTGCTCGATGGGCTGATCGCGGTGGGGGCGCGCGGCCAGTGGATCGCCGACGCCGCGCGATCAGCGGGCATGGACCGGGTGGCCACCGCTTCCGACGCCGACAGCGCGCTCGAGGTCGTGGATCGCGTGCTGAGCCCGTCGGCCGGCGACGTGCTCCTGGTCAAGGGTTCGCGCGGGGTGGCCCTCGACCGACTGGTCGCCGCGCTGACCGGCCGGCCCCCGGCGGACGGCTCCTGACCGTGCTGCCCCTCCTCCTCGGGCTGCTCCTCGCCTTTGGTGGCGTCGTGCTGCTTGGCCCGATCTACATCCGCCTGCTCCAGCGGCTGGGCTTCGGCAAGGCAATTCGGGCCGAGGGCCCGCCGACCCACGCGGTGAAGGCCGGCACGCCGACCCTGGGCGGGATGCTGATCATCGTGGTCGTCATGTTCCTGGCCATGGCGCTGCGGATCGAGGACGAGAGCACCCTGATCCCGATGCTGACCCTGGTCGGAGTGGGCATCCTGGGGGCGATCGACGACTACGTGAACACGCGGACCGGGTTCGGCGTGCGCGGGCGCTACAAGCTGGTGTGGCAGACGATCGTGTCGGTCCTGGCCGCGATCTACATCCAGCGCCACTTCGACATCACCGCCATCAACGTCCCGCTCGTCGGCGAGCTGGCGATCGGCGCGGTCGCCGTCATCGTGTTCGTGGCCTTCGCCATCGTGGCCACATCCAACGCGGTGAACCTCACCGATGGACTGGACGGGCTGGCCTCGGGCATCCTGGTCTTCAGCTTCGTGGCGTACCTCCTCATCGCGCTCATGGAGGTGACCGGAACCAAGGCCGCCCAGCCCGAGCTCGCCGTGTTCTGCGCGCTGATCGTCGGCGCGCTGATGGGCTTCCTGTGGTTCAACGTCCACCCCGCCCAGATCTTCATGGGCGACGCCGGGGCTCTGTCGCTCGGCGCCACGCTGGCGGTGGTGGCCACCGTCAGCGGACAGCTGCTCCTGCTCGTGATCATCGGCATCGTGTTCGTGGCCGTGACCATGTCGGACATCCTCCAGTTCGCCTCGTACAGGATCCGCGGGAAGCGGATCTTCCGGATGGCCCCGCTCCAACACCACTTTGAGCTGCTGGGCTGGGCGGAGACGAAGATCACCCTCCGCTTCTGGATCGTGTCGGCCCTCGCCGCGTTGCTGGGCTTCAGCCTGTTCCTTGCCTCGACCGGTCTGTCGTGATGCCGATGTCGCCCTCGAGCGCCCGCACGATCCCCAGCAGCCGGTCCGAGCTGGCCGGGCGTCGCGTCCTGGTGCTGGGCCTGGCCCGCTCGGGCGTCGCGGCGGCCCGCTTCCTGGTCGACGCGGGGGCGGTCGTGACCGTCTACGACAAGCGGTCGGCCAGCGAGCTGTCCGATGCCGTCGAATCCCTCGGCGAGCGGCCGGTGGACCTGGCCCTCGGGGCCGCGCCCGAGCGCGTGCGCGACCTCCTCGGGAAGGCCGACCTCGTGATCAGCAGCCCGTCGATCTCCGCACGCTTCCCGACGACCGATCCATGGCTCCGACAGGCGCTGTCCGACGCGGAGGCGTCCGGCACGCCCCTCGTCAGCGAGGTCGACCTGTTCCTGCGTCTGACCCGGGCGCGGATCCTGGCCGTGACCGGCACCAAGGGCAAGACAACCACCGCAACCATCGCCGCCGGAATCCTGGCCGCCGGGAAGGTGCCGCACGTGTTGGGCGGGAATATCGGGACGCCCCTCATCGAGGAGGCCGATCGACTCGGACGGTCCACCTGGGCGGTCCTCGAGCTGTCGGAACTCCAGCTGCCGACCATCAGTCGGGGAGCGGACATCGCGGTCTATACCAACATCCTGGCCGACCATCTCGACCGCCACGGGAGCGTCGAGGCCTACCGGGCCGTGAAACGCAGGCTGGCCGAGCTGTCAGCGGCCGACGGGGCGCTGGTCCTGAGCCGGGACGACCCTGGGTCGGAGGAGCTGGCCGCGAGCCTGCCCGAGGCCCGCATCCACTGGTACGGGCTGGAAGCGCGCCCCGGTCTCGACGCGTGGGTCGAGGGCGGCTGGGTGGTGGTCGGCGGCGAGCGCGTCTTGCCGCGCGGCGACGTACCCGTCCGTGGTGACCACCTGCTCCGCGACGTGCTGGCCGCCGCGGTCGCGACCCGTCTTGCCGGGGCGGATACGACGGCCGTTGCGACCGGCGTGCGCGCGTTCGGCGGTGTGCCGCATCGGCTCGAGTCGATCGGGACCCGGGGCGGGGTCGAGTACGTGAACGACTCGCAGGCCACGATCCCGGTCGCCGCAATCGCGGCCCTCGATGCGTTCGAGGAGCGGGGTCTGGTGGTCATCGCGGGCGGCCAGGGCAAGGGCCTCGACTACGGCGACTTCATCGATGCGCTGGCCGTCCGGTGCCGATCGGCGGTGCTCATCGGCGAGACGGCCGCGGAGCTCGAGCGGCTGCTCGACGGACGGGTCCCCGTCATCCGCAGCGGGTCGATGCCGGAGGCGGTCGCCGCCGCCGCCGCGGCCGCGCGCCCGGGCGACGTCGTCCTGCTGGCTCCTGCCGCCGCGAGTTTCGACATGTTCGTCGACTACGCCGCCCGCGGAGATGCCTTCCGAGCCGCCGTCGAGGCCCTGCCGGCCGCGGAGGGACGCTCATGACCGCGGCCGTCGGCGCGGCCGGCACCACCCGTCGGGCGACGCGCACCCGCGGCGTCCAGCGCGAGCGCAAGCGGGTGTCGATGCCGCTCCTGGTGGCGGTCATGTCCCTGGTCGCGATCGGGGTCGTGATGGTGTACTCGGCATCGAGCATCAACGCCCTGCTGAACAGCGACGACCCGGCCCGCTATGGCATCGCGCAGGCCGTGTTCGCCGCGATCGGCCTGGTGGGCATGGTCATCGTCAGCCGGATCGACTTCCGCATCTATCGATACTTCGCCCTGCCCGCCCTGTTCGTCTCGTGGATCCTGCTCGTCATCGTGCTCGTGCCGTCCATCGGTCACGAGGCAGGAGGCTCGCGCCGCTGGCTCGACATCCCGATCGTCGGCGGCTTCCAGCCGGCCGAGGTCGCGAAGCTGGCCATCGTCCTGTACCTCGCCCACTGGCTCGACCGGCGGGGCCGCGCGGCCCACGGGTTCCGCGGTGGCCTCATCCCGTTCGCGCTGCTGGTCGCCCCCGGGTTCGTGCTCATCGCGATGGAACCGGACCTCGGCACGGCGGGGATCTACGTCGTCGCGGCGGCGTCGGTCTTCTTCATGTCCGGCGCCAGCGTGACCGGGATGCTCGCCGTCGTCGGTGCGATTGCCGCGGCAGGTTTCGTGGTCGTCAGCCGCAACCCCTACCAGCTGCAGCGGATCACGAGCTTCCTCGACCCCGAGAAGGACCCGCTCGGGACCGGCTACAACGCGATGCAGGCGCTCATGGCGCTGGCCATGGGCGGGATCGCCGGCGTGGGCCTGGGTGCTAGCCGGCAGAAGTACATGTACCTGCCGGCCCCGTCGACCGACTTCATTTACGCCATCATCGGTGAGGAATGGGGCCTCATCGGGACGGTGGTCGTCCTCCTCCTGTTCCTGGCCGTGGCCTGGCAGGGTTACCGGATCGCGGTTCACGCTCCCGATACCTTCTCCGGCCTGCTGGCGGCCGGGATCACGACCTGGCTCGTCGCCCAGGCTGCCATCAACATGATGGTCGTGACCGCGCTGTGGCCGGTCACCGGCATTCCGCTGCCGTTCATCAGCTATGGCGGGACGGCCCTCATCATCAACCTCGTGGCGGTCGGAGTGTTGCTCTCGATCAGTCGCGAGGCCCAGACAGGATCGGTGTTCGATGCGCTTGGTGATTTCAGGCGGCGGGACCGGCGGGCACATCTACCCCGCCCTGGCCGTCGCGGACGCCCTGTGCGAGCTGCAACCCGGGGTTGAGCTTGCGTACGTGGGTGGTGTCCGTGGCTTCGAGCGCCGGCTGGTGGGAGAGGCCGGCGACATGCCCTACCACCAGCTGACCGTCCGCTCACTGCGCTCGGCCGG
>DASYGU010000294.1:0-2916 GCA_035999355.1 Candidatus Limnocylindria bacterium
CACCGCCCCGATGATCGGGATCACGATCACGAGCGCGAGGGGCACGAGGACGAGGAAGCCGCCGGCCGCGGTGGCCACCCCCCGGCCGCCGCGGAAGCCGATGAACACCGAGCGGATGTGGCCGGTCACGGCGGCCACGCAGCTGCCCGCCGCGACCCATTCCGGCACCAGCCCGACCGCCGCGCCGATGGCCGCCCCGGCGGCCGCCGCCACCAGCCCCTTGGCCACGTCCAGCAGCCCCACGACGAGACCCCAGCGCGGACCGAGCGCCCGAACCGCGTTCGTGGCCCCGGTCCGCTGCGATCCCACCGTCCGCGGGTCGTCGCCGCCGGCGAGGCGGGCGATGACCACGCCGAACGGGATCGCGCCCAGGAGGTAGCCCAGGGCGATGGCCGCCAGCAGACCGATGACGGGTCCCACGGCCTCAGTCGGCCTCAGCCGGCCGTCGACCGCCGCTGGAGGAACAGGCGCGCGGCGACGAGCAGGACAAAGGCGGCCACGGCGGTCGCGGCCCCCACCATCAGCGCCCGCTCGGCGCCACCGGGCCACGTCACGGACAACCCGATGAGTCCCACCACCGCGGCGATGCCGATGATTTTCAGCCAGAAACCGCGGGTGAACGACCAGTCGCGCGGCGCGACCGGTCCGCGCTTTCGGGGCGGGCGCCGACCCTTGCCGCCGGACGGCGAGGCATACGGATCCTGGTTCTTCGTCATCCGCTGGTACTGGCGGCGTTCGGCGCGCGACATCGGTCCCTCAGTCTATCTGCCGGTAGGATTGGGCCGCCGTGCACGACGTCTTCGACCAGTTCAAGCAGCAGCTGCCTGACGCGGACCCGACCGAAACCGACGAATGGCTCGATTCGCTGGACGACGTCGTCGAGCGGGCCGGTCCCGAGCGGGCGCGGTTCATCCTGTATCGGCTCCTGAAACGGGCCCGCCAGCTGCAGGTTGGCCTGCCGGCCCTGACCCAGACCCGGTACGTGAACACGATCTCGCCCGAGCAGGAACCGACGTTCCCCGGCGACGAGCAGATGGAGCTCCGGATCCGGCGCATGATTCGCTGGAACGCACTGGCCATGGTCCTCCGTGCGAACACCCGGTTCGAGGGCATCGGCGGCCACCTGTCGACCTACGCCTCGGCGGCGTCGCTGTACGAGGTGGGCTTCAACCACTTCTTCCGCGGTTGGGACGACGGGCCGGGCGACCTCGTCTATTTCCAGGGCCACGCCGCGCCGGGGGTCTACGCCCGGGCCTTCCTCGAGGGGCGGCTGACCACTGACCAGCTCGATCACTTCCGCCGTGAGGCGCTGACCCCGACCGGGCTGCCCTCCTACCCCCACCCGCGGACGATGCCTGACTTCTGGCAGTTCCCGACCGTGTCCATGGGCCTTGGGCCGCTGGCCGCCATCTACCAGGCCCGCTTCAACCGCTATCTCGCGGCCCGCGGCCTGGCCGACACCGCGAGCTCGCGGGTGTGGGCGTTCGTGGGCGACGGCGAGATGGACGAGCCCGAGGCGCTTGCCGGGCTGAGCCTGGCCGCGCGCGAGGGCCTGGACAACCTCATCTTCGTCGTGAACTGCAACCTCCAGCGCCTGGACGGCCCGGTCCGGGGCAACGGCAAGATCATCCAGGAGCTGGAATCGGTGTTCCGCGGCGCCGGCTGGCACGTGATCAAGGTCATCTGGGCCCGCGAGTGGGACGCCCTGTTGGAACGCGACACCGATGGCGTGCTCTTGAACAAGATGACCGAGACCCTCGACGGCGACTACCAGACCCTGTCGGTGTCGGACGGGGCGTATGTCCGCGAGCACTTCTTCGGCCCCGACCCACGCCTGCAGGCCATGGTCGCGGACAAGACCGATGCCGAGCTGGCCGCCCTCCGGCGTGGCGGGCACGACTACCGCAAGCTGTACGCCGCCTATCGGTATGCGACTGAGCACACGGGGGCCCCGGTCGTGATCCTGGCCAAGACGGTGAAGGGCTGGACCCTGGGCCCGGGGATCGAGGGTCGGAACGTCACCCACCAGGCCAAGAAGCTGACCACCGATGAGCTGAAGATCTTTCGCGACCGGCTCCAGCTGCCCATCCCGGACGACCAGCTGCCGGATGCGCCGTACTACCACCCCGGCGCCGACAGCCCCGAGATCCAGTACCTCCTCGAACGACGCAAGTCCCTGGGCGGGGTCCTCCCCCGGCGGCGGACGGAGACCAAGGCGCTCCCCGCGCCGGACGAATCGGTCTACGCCGATGTCCTGGGCGGAGCGGCCCAGCCGGCCAGCACGACGATGGCCTTCGGCCGCCTGCTCCGGAACCTCGTTCGGGACCCGGAGATCGGCCGCCGGGTGGTGCCCATCATTCCCGACGAAGCGCGTACGTTCGGGATGGACCCCCTGTTCAAGGAGCTGGGCATCTACAACCCGCTCGGCCAGCGCTACGCCGCGGTCGACCGCCAGCTGCTCCTCTCGTACCGGGAGGCAACCGACGGCCAGATCCTGGAGGAAGGCATCACCGAGGCGGGATCGATGGCCTCGTTCACCGCGGCCGGGACCGCGTACTCGGTCCATGACGAGCCGCTCATCCCGTTCTACGTCTTCTACTCGATGTTCGGCCTGCAGCGGACCGGCGACCAGGCCTGGGCGTTCGGGGACGCTCGGGGGCGCGGCTTCATGATGGGGGCGACCGCGGGCCGCACCACGCTCACCGGGGAGGGGCTCCAGCACGACGACGGGCAGAGCCACCTGTACGCGCTGGCCATCCCGAACCTGCAGGCCTACGACCCCGCCTTCGCCTACGAGCTGGGGGTCATCGTCCGCGACGGGATCCGCCGGATGTGGCAGAACGGCGAGGACGTCTTCTACTACATCACCCTGTACAACGAGAACTGGGTCCAGCCGGCCATGCCCGAGGGGGTCAC
>DASYGU010000031.1:0-3178 GCA_035999355.1 Candidatus Limnocylindria bacterium
GCGGACGTCTTCGTCGGGCACGACGAGGTCCTCTCCCGCCACGGCATCTGGACTCCAGACCACGCCGGCCGCCGGCCGCTGCGGCCCGTTCTGGCCCCCACGCCGGAGTCCCTGATCGTGGCCGAGCAGCTGTCGGCCCAACCGGCCCTCGCCGAGCGGCCACTCTTCGCACGCCTCGACCTGTCGGTCCGCTCGGCCGAGGTGCTGGCCATCGTCGGGCCCAATGGGTCGGGCAAGTCGACCCTCGCCCGCCTCCTCGGCGGACTGCTCCGGCCGCAGGTCGGGACGGTCACGGCCAGCGAGCCGATGGCCCCGGGCCGCGCCGGGTCGGTGATCTGGCAGTGGCCTGCCCGCAGCCTCGTGAGCCGCATCGGCTCCGTCTTCCAGGATCCGGAGCACCAGTTCCTCACCGGTCGCGTGTCCGACGAGCTCATGCTCGGACCGATCCGAGCCGGACTGGCCGAGACCGAAGCCCACCGGCGGGCGACGGAGCTGGCCGATCGCCTCCGGCTCGACCCGGTCTGGGATGCGAATCCGTTCACGCTGTCAGGCGGCGAGAAACGACGGCTCTCGGTGGCCACCGCGCTGGCCACCGCGCCCCGGGTGGTCATCCTCGACGAGCCCACGTTCGGCCAGGACCGGCGTACGTGGGACGAGATGCTGACCCTCCTGGCAGGCCTGGCGGACAGCGGCCGAGCGGTGGTGATGGCCACCCACGATCGGGCGCTGGTCGATGCCCTCGCCGACCGGACCCTCCGGCTCGGCCCGGAGGACTGACCGATGCAGCTGGGCCGCCCCGCCATGGCCAATCCGGCCGCGTTCCTGCCATCAGCCAATCCGATCGCCAAGCTCGCCGCGGCCGTGTTCGTGATGGTCGTGGCCTTCGCCTCCCGCGACCCGGTCACGCCCGCGATCCTGCTCGCCGGTGAGGGGCTCGCCCTGCTGCTCACCGGCATCCATCCCCGCGCGCTCGTTCGGATGGTGGGCCCGCTGATCGTGGTGGCCGGCATGCTCGGGCTGCTGAACGCGCTGCTCGTCGGGTTGCCGGTCCAGGGGCCCGCGGCCGGCGAGCCGGACCGGCTCGCCACCGGCCTGGGCCTCGGCCTGCGGATCGCGGCGATCGCGCTCGCCGGCGTGCTGGCCCTCGCCACCACCGACCCGGCAGACCTCGCCGCGGGCCTCATCGGCCACCTCCACATACCGCCCCGCCTCGCCGTCGGCGCGCTCGCCTCGCTGCGCCTGGTTCCCATTCTGGGCACGGAGTGGCAGACGATCGGGCTCGCCCGTCGCGCGCGGGGCGTTGATGCGGGCCGCAACCTGCTGGTGGCCGGTCGCCTGGCGCTGCAGGCGGTCGTGACCCTGCTGGTGTCCACCATCCGACGGGCCTCCCGGCTGGCGACGGCCATGGACGCCCGCGGCTTCGACAGTGGCCTGCCGCGGACCATGGCCCGTCCACCCCGGATGCGCCGCACCGACTGGTGGCTGGTGGTCGCCGCCGCAGGACTGGCGCTGGGCGCGGTGGCGGTGAGCGTGGGCCTCGGGACCTGGACGTTCATCTTCGGCTGACCAAGGGGGCGGTGGCATGATGGCCACCATGGCCCGGAACGAGGAGCTCTCGATCGCCGCGGGCCGCGACACGCTCCGCGGCACGCTCACGCTCCCCGAGCCGAGGGAGGTGGATGACGCCGGCGACGACCGCTGGCCGGCTGCGCTGCTCGTGGCAAGCTTCCTGCCCCGCGACCGCGACGGCCGGCTCGACCGCGCACGCCACGCCGGCTGGTTCGCGGACCCGGGACCCGACGACGGCATCCTGGCCCGCCTGGCCGACGCGCTCGCGGCCCGCGGGGTGGCCAGCCTTCGGTACGACAAGCGCGGGTGCGGCCAGTCGGACGGCGAATGGGAGACCGCCGGCGCGTTCACGCTGGTGGACGACGCCCGCGATGCCATCGCCGCGCTTCGGGGTCACGACGCGGTTGACGCCGTCCGGATCGGGATCGTTGGGCATGGCGAGGGCGGCTGGCTGGCGCTGAGCGTCGCCGCGGCCGATCCGGGCATCGGCCCGCTGACCCTGATCGGGTCTCCGGCCCGCGGGCTTCGGGACGTGCTCCGCCGAGCCGTGGCGGAGCGGTCGCGTCGAGATCGCGGGTCCCACGAGGAACCGCGCCATCCGTTCGTGGCTGCCCTCGATCGCGGGATCGAGGAGCTCGTCGAGCGGGCGCACCGCGGCGAGACCGAGATGGGTCTCACCCTGACGGCCGGCCAGCGCGTCACGCTCGGCCTGGCCGGCTGGGAGCAGGCCATGCAGATCCCGGCTCGCGCCCTGGCCACCCTCCAGCAGCGATCGGTCACCGTGGTCCATGGCGCGGCCGATCGCTGGGTCGATCCCGACGAGGCGACCCTGCTCGCCGCGGCGTTGATGCCCACCGCAGCGCCCCGTCGGATCACGGTGGCCGCCGCCGGCCATGACCTGACCGAGGCGACTCCAGAGCTCTTCCGCGACCTCGCCGCCGACCTCGCGGCCCGGCTCCAGCCTCGCCGCCTGCCCACCGTCCTGCTGTCAATCGGCCTGCGCTAGGATGGCCCGGCCGTGAGCTACCCCCAGGTGGGCAAGAAGGCCCCGGATTTCGCCATGCACGCCGACGACGGCAGCCTCGTCACCTCCGAGAGCCTCGCCGGGCGTCGCTATGTCCTGTATTTCTATCCCAAGGACGACACGACCGGTTGCACGGCCCAGGCCTGCTCGCTCCGCGACAACTGGGAGGTGGCCGAGGCACTCGACGCGGAGATCTTCGGCGTCTCGCCGGACAGCGTGGCCAGCCACGTGAAGTTCCGCGAGAAGTACGGCCTCCGCCATCGGCTCCTGTCCGACACGGGCCACGCGGTCGCCGACGCCTACGGCACCTGGGTCGAGAAGTCCTACCGCGGGCGGACATACCTCGGGGTCGAGCGGACGAGCTTCGTCATCGGCGCTGACGGTCGGATCGAGCACGTCCTCCCCCGGGTCAAGCCGATGGAGCACCTCGGACAGCTGGTCGAGGTCCTGACCGGGTGAAGGGCCGCGAGGTGGCCGCCACCGTGGCGGTCGCCCTGGTCGGCCTCGCTGTCATCGCCGCCGTCCTGGGCCTCGTGGCCCTCACCAATCCGATTCCATGATCTGGGTCGGCATCGGTCTGTGCGT
>DASYGU010000035.1:0-2237 GCA_035999355.1 Candidatus Limnocylindria bacterium
CGCTCGATGAAGATGGTCCCCACCGTCCGCGACGCGGAGCCGCCGTAGTTGCCCTTCAGCAGGAAAGCGCGGTAGAGGTCACCGAGCTTGGCCGGCACCAGGCAGTTGACGAACCACGACAGGAACAGGATCTCGGTCGCGACCCAGTACCGAATGTGGGTACCGACCTTGCGCAGGATGTACCACCACCTCCCGCCCCGGAGCGGGAAGGTCAGGTAGTAGACGACGAGGGCGGCCAGGAGGAGGGCGGGATTCGCGCCCTGGATGATCGCGATCGTCGTGCCGAAGTCGATGCCCAGGACGACCCGGAAGAGCAGGAACATCATGGCCAGCCCGAAGACGAGCGAGCCAATCGTCCGCACATTGAGGAATCGCTGGGCCAGCGAGACCTCGCTCTCGGGGATCCCTTCCGATGCCGGAGCGCCGAGGAACTCGGAGGGCTCGTACACCGAGTGACCGTGTGGCCGGTCTTCGGGGTCGAGCTCGGGCGGCGTGGGGTTGTCGGTCGTCATCGGTCCGGCCCGGTCTTCCTCGCGAGCCACTTGGAGGCCACGGCCCACCGCGTGCCGAGGTGCACGAGCTTGGTCGTCCGGTTGCCGTGCCACTCGTTTTCGGGCAGGACCTCCTTGAGCTCGGCGGCGGTCGTGAAGGCGGGCAGGGCGTTGAAGCTCATGGCCACCTCCATCGCGGTGTGGGAGTCCGAGCACGCCACCCTGGGCAGGTGGTGACGGGCGGCGAACTCCGCCGCGTCCTCGTTGTGGCGGCCAAGCGTGACCCGGCTGTTGAAGACCTCGATGAGATCGATCCGGTCCGTGGCGGCCAGCCGGTCGAGCGCGTCCGGTGTGATGTGCGAGCGGCGAAAGGGGTCGTACGGGTGCGGAACCGAAACGAGCCCACCCTGCTCGTGGATCGCGTCCGCGGTCGCCTCCGCCGTCAGGTCCCGCGGGATGGTCGACTCGATGAACAGGGCCACGATCTCGCCGTCCGCGGTGGACACCTCCTCGGCCAGGATCACCGTCAGCCGGTCGTCGAGGCCCAGGTCGGCTGCGCGGGACCGGACCGCGACCGAACCTTCGATCGTGTTGTGGTCGGTAACCGCGACGTGGGTCAGGCCCCGTTCGACGGCGAGCTCGAGGAACCGATCCTCGCTGAGGCGGGAATCGGGGCTGTGGCGGGTATGGCAATGGAAGTCGGCAAAGGCCAGGCTTCGACTGTCGCTGCCCGTGCTCTCCCGGGTCATGGCGCCCACGGCGACGGCGGCGGTCATGAGCTCACCAGGCTCTTGCGGAAGGTCGCGAACTGCTCGAGCGCCCGGCCGGTGCCGACCGCCACCGAGAACAGCGCGTTCTCCGCGACGTGGCAGGGAATCCCGGTCACCTGGGTCAGCAGCGCGTCGAGGTTCCGGAGCAGGCTGCCGCCGCCGGACATGACCATGCCCTTGTCGATGATGTCGCTGGCCAGCTCTGGCGGGGTTTGCTCCAGGACGTTCCGAACGGCGGAGATGATCTGCTGGAGTGGCTGCTCGATGGCCTCGGTCACCTCGCCGCTGGTCATCGGGATGGTGCGTGGCAGGCCGGCAATCAGGTCACGGCCCTTGACCTCCATCTGGAGCGGCTCGTCGAGCGGGAGGGCCGAGCCGATCCGGATCTTCACCTCCTCCGCCGTACGCTCCCCGATCATCAGGTTGTACTTGCGCCGGACGAACGAGGTGATCGCCTCGTCGAAGCGGTTTCCGCCGACCCGAACCGAATGCGATACCACGATCCCTCCCAGGGCGATGACCGCCACCTCGGTCGTGCCGCCGCCGATGTCGATGATCATGTTGCCGGCCGGCCCGCTGATCGGGACATTGGCGCCGATGGCCGCGGCAAGTGGCTCTTCGATCAGGAACGCGTTGCGGGCGCCCGCTTTCAGGGCCGCGTCGCGCACGGCGCGCTTCTCGACGCTGGTCACGCCGGAGGGCACGCTGATCATGACGTCGGGCCGGAAGATGCGGACGCGGGCGACCTTGTTGATCACGTAGTGAAGCATGGCCTC
The DNA here is from genome assembly GCA_035999355.1 of Candidatus Limnocylindria bacterium. Lineage (GTDB taxonomy): Bacteria > Chloroflexota > Limnocylindria > QHBO01 > QHBO01 > DASTEQ01. The sequence goes on from DASYGU010000035.1 coordinate 2,038, forward strand.
AGTGATGAGGTAGTCCGCAATGACCCCATCGCGCATCGGCCGGATAGCCCGAACGTTCCCCGGCGTACGGCCAATCATCTCCCGGGCCTCCTCGCCGACGGCCACCAGTCGATTGTCGTCCTCCGATATTGCCACCACCGATGGCTCGTTCAGGACGACGCCCTTGCCCTGGACGTAGACAAGGATGTTGGCGGTGCCGA
>DASYGU010000036.1:0-6364 GCA_035999355.1 Candidatus Limnocylindria bacterium
CACGCGATCAGCGCGCCATTGGCCGGCACGGTCAGCGCCGTCCATGTCCGGCCCGGCGACCAGGTCCAGCGCGGCGACCTCCTGGCCGAGGTGTCAGCGTAGGATGCGGCGGCCATGACCCACGTCGACGTCCGGGTCTACGAGGTCGGCCCGCGAGACGGGCTGCAGAACGAGGCCCACCCGATCCCGACCGAGACGAAGCTCGGCTTCATCGCGAAGCTCGCCGACGCGGGCCTGCGCGAGATCGAGGCGACCTCGTTCGTGGCGCCGACCGCCATTCCGCAGCTGGCCGATGCCGACGAGCTGATGGCCGCCCTCGATCGACGCCCGGGGGTCCGCTACCCGGTCCTCGTCCCCAATTCGCGCGGCCTGGAGCGCGCGATCGCGGCCAACGCCGACGCCGTCTGTGTCTTCACCGCAGCCTCAGAGACGTTCACCCAGCACAACATCGGGATGTCGATCGCCGAATCACTGGCCGCCTTCGAGCCGGTCGTGGCCCACGCCAAGCGCGAGGGGTGGTGGATCCGGGGCTACCTATCCACCGCCTTCGGCTGCCCGTACGAGGGAGCGGTCGCCGAGCGGGCGGTGGTGGACGTGGCTGAGCGGCTGCTGGCCCTAGGCGTGGACGAGCTGAGCATCGGTGACACGATCGGGGTGGCCGGACCGGCCGACGTCCGTCGGGTGGTCGGCGCCCTGGTCGGTGCCGGCATCGGTCCCGACCGGCTGGCGATGCACTTCCATGACACGCGCGGCACGGCGGTCGCCAACGTGGCGACCGCCATCGGCCTGGACATCCGCTGCTTCGACGCCAGCACCGGGGGCACCGGCGGCTGCCCGTACGCTCCCGGCGCAGCCGGCAACCTGGCGACCGAGGACCTCGTGTACCTGCTCGACCGGGAGGGGCTCCGCCATGGGCTCGACCTGGACGGGATCCTGGGCGCAGCCCGGTTCATCGCGGATGCGCTGGGCAAGCCGCTCGCTTCCAAGGTGGGTCAGGCCGGCGGCTGGCCAGCGTAGGATGCGACCGATGGCGGACGCCCAGGCCGATCGGCGACCGGTGATCCTCGACGTCGACACCGGGATCGACGACATGGTGGCCCTGCTCATCGCCGCCACCGCCCCCGAGCTGAACCTCCGCGGCGTGACCTGCGTGGCCGGCAACGTCGAGCTCCAGCACGTGGCCCGTAACACCGGGACCCTGCTCCAGATGGTTGGTCGCGGGGACGTACCGGTGTCGATCGGCGCGGCGCGGCCGCTCACCCGTCGCCTGCGGACCGCCCCCGAGACGCATGGCCCCACCGGCACCGGCTATGCCGAGCTGCGGGGCGAGCAGCGGGCACTGGAGACGACCGACTTCACCGCCGTGCCCGCCGCCCGCTACCTCGAGGCGCATCTCACCCGCCACCCGGGGGAGATGACAATCGTGGCCACCGGACCACTGACCAACCTCGCCTCCGCCGCGAACAATGGGGTGGACCTCGCCGGTGGAGCCCGCGAGGTGATCTGGATGGGCGGCGCGCTGTCCGTCCGGGGCAACACCACCGAGCACGGCGAATGGAACGCATGCGTCGACCCCGAGGCGGCCGAGATCTGCCTGTCGGGCGGCGCCGTGGACCGCATCTTTCCGCTCGACGCGACCCAGCAGGTCTTGTTCACCCTGGACGACCTCGACCGCCTGCCGGACAACGACATCGCCAACGTCGTGCGCGACGCGCTCCGCTTCTACGTGGGCTATCACCGGGTCGCGGACGGGATCGACGGCTGCTACCTGCACGATCCGGTGACCCTGGTCGGTTCGCTGCTCCGTCCCGACCTTGTCACGGGCAGCCGCGACCGCCGGCTGGCGTGCGACACGAACGCGGACCCGGCCGTGGCCGGCACGATTCGGCCCGCGGACGACGATCCGCGGCCGATGCTGAACGTCGTCACCGGTATCAACGGACCGGCGATGCGCGAGGAGGTTCTCGAGCGCCTGACGCGGGCGGTCGCCTGACCCCGCCGCCGCTGAACCAAAGGAGACGGAACCGATGACAACCGAGGAACAGGTGGAGGCACAGGCCAGCTCGGGCTGGCTCCGGGTAGCGCTGGGGGTGGTCGCATTCCTGTTCACGGTCGTGGCCGGCATCGCGGCCTTCGGCCAGTTCGGCGGGGGCACGGTCGACCCGAACACCGGAGCCGATGCGACGGCGGCGAACTCGTTCGCTCTCGTCCTCGCCGTGGCCATGCTGGTCGGGATGACGGTGACCCTGGTCCTGGAACGGATCCAGACCGGGCACTTCGGATCGCTTTCGCGGCAGTTCACCCTCCGGGTCATCGTCCTCATGCCGATCGCGATCGCGATCAACATCGTGCTCGGCCAGACCGTGGCCGCGGCGCTGAAGATCCCGATCTACCTCGACTCGATCGGCACGATCCTGGTCGGGGTCCTGGCAGGACCAATCGCCGGCGCCGTGACCGGCGCCCTGGGCAACATCCTGTGGGCGTACGTCATTCCGCCGCCGTTCCAATACCCGCCGGCGGCGGCGTTCGCGGTCGTGGCGGCGGTGATCGGGATCGCGGCCGGCCTTGCCGGTCGGTACGGACTCATGCGCCCCCGCACGAATCGGTCCACCGGCCAGCTCGTGATCGCCGGCGTGCTCGTCGCGCTCATCATCATCGGCCTGGCCTGGCTTGCATCGGTCGGCTACGGGCTGATCTTCGACACGGACATCAATCCGCTGCCCACCACGGACAGCGAGCTGTTCCTGGTCCTGGGCTACATCGCGCTCCTGCTCGTGGTCGCGGCCGTGCTCGGCGTCTTCGCGCTACTCTTCGGGCGACGCGACCTGACGGCGGCGTACGCGGTCGTGACCGGGGTGGCAACCGGCATCGTGGCCGCGCTGATCAGCGCCCCGATCGCGGCCGGCGTGTTCGGCGGCGTCACCGGCGCCGGTACCGACTTCCTGGTGGCCGCGTTCCGCCAGGCCGGGGTCGACATTTACGCCGCGACCACCGGTCAGGGGCTGATCAGCGATCCGATCGACAAGGCGACGACCTTCGTGATCGTGTACCTCATCACGGTCGCGATGGCCGTCCGGCTGAAGGCCCGATTCCCACAGGGCGAGTACCTCATCGAGGACACCGACGCCGAGGTGCCCGCGCCGGAGCGCACGGGCTGACCGAGGCCGCCGAGCCGGCGGCGCCGGCCTTCCTGATCCCGCCGACGCCCACCGCCTGGCATCGGCTCAACCCGCTGACCCGCCTCGTGGCGGCCACCGTCACCGCGGTCAACGCGACCCTGCTCGGTGGGGTCGTCGGTCCTGTGGGCCTCACCCTGTTCGCGGTCCTTCTACCCGCTGCGCTGGCCGGCGTCCTGCCCCGCCTGCTCAGGGTGGGGCTGATCCTGGCCCTCCCCCTCGCGATCAGCGTGTTCGTGGTCAACCTGTTCTTCTACCCGTCCGGCTCCACCGTGCTGTTCCGGATCGGTCCGATCACGGCCACCGCCGAGGGTCTCGCGTTTGCGATCGAGACCCTGGTCCGCCTCCTGGCGATCACCGGTGCTTTGGCCCTGTTCTACCTGACCACCCCGATTGGCTCCCTGGTCGTGGACCTCGAGCGGCGGGGGGTGAGCCCGCGGCTGGCGTTCGTGGTCAGCGCCTCGGTGCGGACCGTGCCTGCCATCCTGGAACGGGCGGGGCAGATCGCCGATGCTCAGCGAGCCCGCGGCCTGGACACGGAAGGCAGCCCGTGGCGGCGGGTCCGCGGCCTCGTGCCGTTGGTCGGGCCGGTGCTGCTGGGGTCGATCGGCGATGTGGAGGACCGGGCCATGGCCCTCGAGGCCCGCGGCTTCTCCCGCCCCGGCCGCCGCTCCCTGCTGTGGGCACCTGGCGACCGGACCGCCGAGCGGGTCGCGCGCTGGCTGCTCGCGCTGTCGGTTCCGGTCCTGATCGTGGCCGGGTTCGCCGGGTGGCTGCCATGACTGTTCGTCTTAGGTGGCTCCCATGCTGACCCTGGACGGGGTCACCTACCGCTACGCCGGCAGCCGTCGCCCGTCGCTGACCGATATCTCGCTGACGCTCGGGCCGGGCGAGGTCGTGGGCCTGCTCGGCCCCAATGAGGCGGGCAAATCCACGACCTGCCTGGTCGCGGCCGGCCTCGCGCCGCGGGCGGTGGGCGGCTCCCTGACCGGCCGCGCCGAGGTCGATGGCCGGCGCCTGGCAGACGTGCCGCCGGGTGAGATGGCCGGTCTGGTCGGCATCGGCTTCGCGTCCGCCGGCCTGAGCGGGGTCTGTTCAACGGTCTACGAGGAGGTCGCCTTCGGACCGATGAACCTGGGCCTGCCGCGGGCCGAGGTCATGCGCCGCACGGAGGAGGCCCTCGAGACCGTGGCCGCCGGGCACCTCGCCGAACGCGACCCCGAGCACCTGTCCGGCGGACAGCGCCAGCTCATCGCGCTGGCGGGCGTTCTGGCCATGCAACCGGCGCACCTGGTCCTGGACGAGCCCACCGCCATGCTCGATCCGAGCGGGACGCGGCTCGTCGGTGCGGCGATCGCTGCCCTGGCGGCGGGCGGGGCATCGATCCTTGTAGCCGAACAGAAGACCGATCTGCTGGCCGACATCTGCACGCGGGCCGTGGTCCTGGCCGAAGGCCGGGTGGTGCTGGAGGGCTCAGCGGAGTCGGTACTGACCGATCCCGTGCTCGAAACGATCGGCGTGGATCCGCCGACGCGAGTGCGGCTCGCGCGGCTGGCCACGACCGCCGGGCTCGACCCCGAACGACTGGCGGTGCCGGCATGATCGATCTCAGCCTCGACCAGGTCGTCCACGAGTACGCCGGCGGCGTGCGAGCCCTCGACGGGCTCAACCTGCGGATCGGCGCGGGCGAGGCGGTGGCCCTGGTCGGTCAGAACGGGTCGGGCAAGACGACGCTCGTCCGCCACCTCAATGGGCTGCTCCGGCCTACCGCCGGCAAGGTGCTGGTTGGTGACCGGGATGCCGCCGAGCTGCGTGTGGCAGCCCTCGCGCGCCAGGTGGGACTCGTGTTCCAGGATCCGGACCGCCAGATCTTCGCCGGGACGGTGCGCCGCGAGGTCGAGTTCGGGCCACGGAACGTGGGACTGCGGGGTCCGGGGCTGGACGACGCCGTGAGCGCGGCGCTGTCCGCGGTCGGCCTCGAAGGCGAGCAGGCGACAAACCCGTACGACCTGGGTGCCGCGCGTCGAAAGCTGCTGGCCATCGCGTCGGTGCTGGCCATGCAGACGCCGGTGCTCGTCCTGGACGAGCCGACAACCGGGCAGGACCGGGCCGGGGTGGCCCTCGTTCAGGGGCTCGTGTCGGACGTCGTCGGGACGGGCCGGACGGTCATCGCGGTCAGCCATGACCTGCGGTTTGTGGCCGAAACCTTCCCGCGGGTGGTCGTCCTGCGCGCGGGACGCGTTGTCCTCGACAGTTCACCGAAAGAGGTCTTCGCCCCGCCGAACCGGGAGACGCTGGCCAGCACCGGTCTCGAGCCGCCGTGGGCGGCGCAGCTTGCGGGGCGGCTGGGACTCGGACCCGTGGCGACGGAGGCAGAACTCGTGGCGGCGGTGGCGAGAGCGGGAGCGGGAGCGGGAGCGGGGGCGGGCTAGGGTGCGCGGGGCGGCGGGAGCGCCCGGCCGACCGCGTCCACCCGTTCCTCGGCCGGAAGCTCGTCTCGATGTCGGCGGCCGTTCGTGGGCCCCGGAATCGGCACGGCCATCACCGAATGGGGCACTTCGTCGAGGCGCTGCCCTACACCGCGCAGGCCCAGCTCGCGGAGCGCGGCCCCATAGCGCTCGGCCACGGCCCGGTCTCGGAGCAGGCCGAACAGCAGGGATGGATGTGCCCGGTTCAGAAGCTCGAGGGCGCGCGCGGTATCGGTCGCATTCACCTGGTTCCGGCCAAGCTGCGACTCGAGCGTATCGAGCGCCCGGTTCACCTCGCGACGAGTGCCGCTGCTGAAGCTCACCCGGTTGGCCACAATGCGGGTCTCGCGCAGGGCGGCCCGGGTGGCGTCGTCTCGGCTGCGCGGCGCGGAGGTCATATGGGCATCTTACGGGCTGAGGGCGACTGGCAGGCCCTGGTGGCTCGTGCGCTGGCGGCCGTCGAGCGGCCCATCCCGGTGGACCCGCGGTTCGTGCCCCGCCGTGCGGTGCCGGACCCCGCGCTCGCCGCCGAGGACGCGCGGCGCTTCGACCGATCCCGGTTCCCGACCGCCCGGGATGCCGCCACGTTGCTCCTCATCTACCCCGCCGAGGCGGAGCTGGTCATCCCGCTCACCGTGCGGCACGCCGCGCTGGCCTCCCATCCAGGGGAGATCAGCCTCCCGGGTGGAGCCGTCGAGGAGGGCGACGCGAGCCTGGAGG
>DASYGU010000056.1:0-3824 GCA_035999355.1 Candidatus Limnocylindria bacterium
AGCCGCGAGTCGGGCTATGGGGTCGGAGCCGGACCCTGGGCCGGGGTGGGCGCATCGCGGCGATCAGCGGCCGAACGGGGCGGATCACGCTCGAGGCCGACGGCGCCCGGCTGGTCGTGCCCGACGCGGACGTGGAGATCATCGACGAGCCCGGATCCACGCCGCCGGCACGTGATCTCGAGGCGGACGAGCTGCGCCGCAAGGCGGCGGCCGACCTGAGCCCGGCACTCGATCTCCGCGGCGAACGGGTCGAGGCCGCGCTCGAGCGGCTGGCCGCCTACCTGGACCAGGCGTTGCTCGCCGGCGCGGACGAGGCGGTGATCATCCACGGGGCCGGGACGGGCGCCCTGCGACGGGCAATACGGGACACGCTGGCGGAACATCCGCGCGTGCGTGCTCAGCGGAGCGGTCGGCGCGAGGAAGGCGGGGACGGTGTGACGGTCGCCGAGCTCTAGGGAGCTGGACTCTCCACGGGCGTTGGGGTGGGAGCGGGTGTATCGGTCGGGGCCGGCGTCGGCGTGGCCTCGGGTGTCGGGGTCGCCTCCGGGGTCGGCGTGGACGTCGGCACCGCACCAGGCGTGCATGTCTCGGTGGGGGCGAGGGTTCGATCGAGGCGGACAATCGGGAAGCGCGGCACGCTCGACTCTCGTCCCCGCCAGGTGCCGATCCAGGCCACGTTCGACTGCTCCCAGGCCGGGTTCTGGTCGTCCCAGCCGGACAGATCGAGGAATATCCGCAGCCGGGGCTCGATGGGCCCGGGATCGGGAACCGGCTCTCCACTCGGCGGCGGACTGGAGGTCGGGCCCGGGGTGGCCGGCACGAAGTCACCGCAGCCCTCCTGCCAGATCTTCCCGGTAGCCGCCTCGATGATCAGCTCCACGTGCGTGTCATCGGTGGTCAGGCCTGGGCCGCTGGCCATGAACAGCTCGGTCAGGGTCGTGGTCGTGAACTCGCCGGGTGCCATGCCGCTCATCGCATCGACCTCGCGGTCCACGATCGCCTCGGGCCGAACGAAGTCCCGGATCGGCAGCGCGTTGAGGGCCGTGACCTCCGCCATGTAGTCGTGCCAGATGAAGGTCGGCCCGTCCGCGGCGAAGACCGAGTCGATCGCCGAGAAGTCGCTATTGCCGACCCACACCCCGGTCATGATCGCGCCTTCGTCGATCGTGGGATCCGCGTCGGCGGCCAGGAAACCGAATGCCTGGAGATCCTTGAAGTCGGTCGTGGTGCCGGTCTTGAGGGTCGCGGGCCGCCGGCCGGCATCGGTCAGCAGCTGAAAGCGAGGACCCCAGAGCGGGTTCTCGGCCGGATCGGTGTTGTCGGCCAGGATGTCGGTGGTCAGGTAGGCCGCCTCGGGGGAGATGGCCTGGACCTGGTCGGGGCCGTCCGTCTCGCGGTCGTAGATGACGACCCCGTCCCGGTCGACGATGCGCTGAACGAGGTATGGCTCGCGATAGATGCCGCCGTTGGCCAGCGCGCCGTAGGCAGCGGCCAGGTCGATCATCCGGACCCCGATCGTGCCCAGGGTCAGGGACGCGACGTTCGGGTCCTGGTTGGGATCCCATTCCAGTCCCAGCCGCTCGGCCTGCTCGACCACGCGCTCGGTGCCGATCATCTGCTGCGCCTTGGTCACCGGGATGTTCAGCGAATACTTCAGCGCGTCGCGTACGCGGACCGGGCCGCGCTCGTTGTTGTCCGCGTCATGGACCTCGTAGCCGGGCACGATCTCGGTCTCGACGTCCATGAACATGGTGGCCGGCGTGATCGTGCCCGTCTCGAAGCCGGTCGCGTAGGTGATCGGCTTGAAGGCCGAGCCGGACTGGCGGAATGCCTGGCCCACGACGTCGTACTGCGGCTGATGTTGGGGCGTGGCCTCGCCGTTGAAGTTCGCGCTGCCGACATAGGCGACGACCGCCCCGGTCCGGTAGTTCAGCGAGACGATGGCGTCGTTGCCGATGTTCCGGCCCTGGAGCTGGTCGATCCAGCCCATGGCGGCCGCGCCGTACCGCGCGGTCAGCTCCGCATCGGTCAGGCGGTCCATGTCGTATACGACCTGCGCCCACTTCTCGGCGGCGACCTGGTAGCCCTCGTACTCGAGGGTGGTCTCGATGGTCAGGCCGCCGCGGTCAATGATGTCCTCCGAGCCGAGCAGGTCGGCCACCTCGCGCCGGGTCGCGTACACGAAGTGCGGGGCCAGGTATGCCGGGGTCTCGGGCACCAGCACATAGGTGGGCGCCTCGATGGTCTCGTTCCGCTCCGCATCGGTCAGGTAGTCGAGCAGGACCATGTCGCTCAAGACATCGTCACGGATGATCACCGGCTGCGCGTCGCTCGGGACCTCGAGCACGCCCGGGATCGGCTGGTCGGCCTCGTCCACGGCCGGGACGCCGTACTGGGTGGGGTCCAGCTCGGACGGGGCGCGGAGCAGGCCGGCCAGCATGGCGGCCTCACCCGCGGTCACCTCGTTCGGGTCGGGCGGTGCGGGCTCGGGGCTGCCCGAGGCGCTCGGCGCCGGCGTGGGGGCGACGCTCGGCGCGGGGCTGGCGCCCGGCTCAGTCGGTGTTCCCTGGATCTGGAGGAAGTCTTTCCCGTAGTAGCGGTCCACGGCGGCCCAGATCCCGTATCCGTTATTGCCGTAGTACATCTCGTTCAGGAAGAACTCCATGATCTGCTCCTTGCCCTCCTGGCCCGGGTAGGCCGAGTCGAGCTCAAGCGCGAGCATGGCTTCCTTGATCTTCCGTTCCAGCTGGCGGTCGGGGTCGGCCATCAGGTCCGGTGGCAGGAGGACGCTGCGGACGAGCTGCTGGCAGATGGTCGATGCACCGGACACGACCTCGCCGGCGGAGAAGTTCTGGAGCATGGCCCGCACGATGGCTCGCGGGTCGACGCACGGGTTCTCCCAGTAGGTGTGGTCCTCGGCGGCGACCGTCGCGTCCACGATCACCGTCGGGATGTCGTCGTAGTCGACGACCCGTCGGTTCGTCTCGGCGAAGGTGGCCAGCTCCTGCTCGTCGGCCGACATGACGACCGAGCCTTCGTCGGGGGCGTAGTCCTCGAGCTCCGTCACGTCGGGCAGCGAGCTGGCGTAGGAGGCGTAGAGCATCACGGCGAGCACCACGATCCCGCCCGCGAGCACGCCAAACGTGGCGAAGATCAATGCGGGGAGTGGCTGGACGCGCATCCGCGGCGCGGCGCCGGTCCGAGGGGGCAATGGGTAGCCCTCCGACGGCGGAGGTGACGAGGTCACGGCGGCGAACTCTAGCAGAGCGGCCCCGATGGCGCCCGATGGCGAACGGGCCGGGTACCATCGGCGCGTGGATCGTGACGTGGCGATCGAAGCCGTTCTCAGCCGCCGGGTTGCACAGGTGGTGGAGGCCGATGCCCTCCGGGGCATGCTCCGCGGAGACCGCCCGCTGCGGGTCAAGCTCGGGATCGATCCCACCAGTGCCGACCTTCACATCGGTCACGCCGTCGTCCTCGAGCGCCTTCGGGCGTTCCAGGAACTCGGCCACATCGCGGTCCTGGTGGTGGGGGACACGACGGCCCAGATCGGGGATCCATCGGAGAAGAACGTCACCCGGCCGATGCTGACCCGCGAGGAGGTGCACGCCAATGCGGAGACCTACCTCGCCCAGTTCCACCTGATCGTGGATCCCGCCCGGACCGAGGTGCGCTGGCAGTCGGAGTGGTTCGACGAGTTCCGGCTGCGCGAGGTCTTCGCGCTCATGAGCCGGTTCACGCTGGCGCGCATGATCGAGCGCGACACGTTCGCCAAGCGCCTGGCCGAGGGCGCCCCGGTCTCGATGCACGAGACGATGTACCCG
>DASYGU010000058.1:0-2611 GCA_035999355.1 Candidatus Limnocylindria bacterium
GCTCCAGGAGCAGCAGGCGGCGCTCCTGCGCGAGTTCGTGGGCAACGCGGAGGATGCCCTGCGCCTGACCGGAGACCTCGTCCTGCTCGACGAGTCCGATGACCAGCTCGTCATGCGAGGCGACGGCTGGTTCGAGACGACGCTCAACCTGGCGGACATGGCGCCGCGATCGGCGGCGGAGCCGATGGAGGCGCACCGGGACGGGTTGACCGTGACCGATGCCAAGACGGTGGCCGAGTTCTACGACCCGGCGGACGTACTCCAATGGGTGACTGAGGCGCTGAACGAGCGCTACCCGGCGGTCGACTTCTCCGCGGTCTACGACTGAGCCGGCAGCGAGGAAGCCTGGACCCGTGTCCCGCGGCGTGCCACTCCCCGCGAACCTGCCCGCCGCCTCGATGGAGGACCTGTTCCGCGATGCCGGGGCGCTCCGCGAGGGCCACTTCCGCCTGAAGAGCGGCCTGCACTCCCCGCGCTATCTCGAGAAGTTCCTCGTCCTCCAGTACCCGACCCTGGCGTCCGAGCTGTGCCGGCGAATGGCACACGAGGTGGCCAGCCTGGCGCCGAACGTCGTGGTAGGGCCCACCACCGGCGGGGTGCTGCTCGCGTTCGAGACCGCGCGACACCTGTCGGCGATCCTCGGCTGGGAGGTCCGCGGCCTGTTCGCCGAGCCGTCCACCCTGGCTGGCGCCCGCGAGCTGAGGCGCGGGTTCGAGGTCAGCCGCGGGGACACGATCGTGCTCGTCGACGACATCCTGACCACCGGCGCATCCCTGCGAGAGACGGGTGAGGCGGTCGAGCGGGCCGGAGGCCAGGCCACGGCCGCGGTGGTGATGGTCGACCGCTCCGCCGAGCCGGTGGACATCGGCATCCCGATCCGGTCGGTGGGACGGATCGAGATCCCGGTCTGGGAGCCGGCGGACTGCCCGCTGTGCGACGCGGGGGACTGGCTGGAGACGCCGGGGAGCGCCGGAACGACCTAGGCCCGGGCGATCGGCTCCTGCCAGGTCACCTCGGTGATCCGGGCCGGCGGGTACTCCCCATCGGCCGGGACGATTCCGGCTTCCGCCTCGACCGGGATCCCGATCGGCGCGACGAGGTACCGGCCCGCGAGCCGCCGGGCCTCGGGGTCCAAGGCGAACCCGGCCTTCGCTCGGTGGAAGGTCACGGTCAGGTCCGCGGCGATGACCGGATCGGAGCGTTCGCCACCGGTCAGATCGATCAGAGTGGGCGTGTCCACGGCCAGCACCCGGCACGGACGCCCCGCAGCTGCGGCGTGGGTGCGGATCGCATTCACCAGCTGGACGGCGCTCGCGACCGGTTCGCGGAGCGGGCCGCTGGCGCCGCTGCCCAGCAGGGCGTCGACCAGCAGGGACGCGGGCGAGAGGCGCGCCCGGAGGCTCGCCAGCAGGTCCGCGGACGGCGCCACGAACAGCTGCATCGAGCCGGTGGCGGCCATGGCCTGGAGGACCGCCCAGTTGTGCGCCGCGGCCGCTCCCGCGATCCGCCCGGCCTCCCCGACCAGGACCGCGATCACCCGGTTGCCGCCAGCCGCCAGCCGTCGGGCGGCCACCAGCCCGTCACCGCCGTTGTTGCCCGTTCCGCACAGGACCACGGTCAGCAACCGCTCGGCGAGCGGGCCACCCGGCCCGAGCACGGGCTCTGCCAGCCGCGCGAGCTCGGTGAGCGCAACTTCCGCGACGGCGGCCCCGGCGCTCTCCATCAGCGCGTCCTGGGTCAGGCCCAGCTTCTGGGCGGCCTCGTCGATTTCGGCCATCTCGGCACCTCCGATGAGGACCGGATGCGTGCGTGGCTCATCGGCCGTCGCGGGAGCGGGCGCGGCAGCGCCCGGATCGGTCATTCGAGCGTCAGCAGGAAGTCGACGATGGTCGTGATCTCTTCGGGCGTCAGCAGGCCCTCGCCGAACACGGGCATGCCGCCGCGGTCGATGCCAGCCACCTCGGGTCCGGTCCCGTCAATCCAGAGGTTGGGCCACGTGTCGGGAAACTCGGTGCCCAGGTCCTGCAGGTTGTCGCTCTTCGGCCCGTCAGCGATGCCGTGGAGGCTCGGGAACGCGCCCTGGCCCTCCAGGTTCTCGCCGTGGCACGCCTGGCAGCCGGCAGCCTCGATGAGCGCGACCGCGTCCCCCGGCGGGCTGGACGGTGGCGGTTCGCCCGAGGGAGGCGGTTCGCCCGAGGGCGCCGGACCGCTCGGCGGCGCGGCCTCGCTCGGTCCCGGACCGACGAGGTCGGGGTTGGTGCCCTCGAGGCCCGTGCTCAGCGAGATCACGCCGATGAGGACCGCCGCCGCCCCGATGCCCACGATCCAGCGCGGAATCGGCTCGTGGCCGGTCTCGACAGGCGGCGGCGTGCCCTGCGACATCGGTCAGTGGCCAGCCGGTGCGGCGGCGGGCGCGGCCCCGGGAACGGCGGTGTGGACCGGTCGTCCGTGGGCTGCCAGCAGGTAGGCGGATGTCGCATGCCCGGCGGCCGCGAGCCCGAGGAGCCCGAGGCCGGCCCACGCGACGAGGTGGATCGGGAGCAGCGAGGCGTTGATCTCGGCGGTGGTCAGGCCATCGGCCACCAGGTCGACGTGGTACAGGCCGGCGGCG
>DASYGU010000087.1:0-5235 GCA_035999355.1 Candidatus Limnocylindria bacterium
GGAAAGGCCCAGCCCGCATCGGCCTCGCGGATGGCGGCCATCGTCGCGGTCGCGACCGTCGTCGTTCGATCGGTCGTCCGGTCCAGGGTGGCGTCGTGGATGACCGCCAGCTCCCCGTCGGAGGTGAGGTGGACGTCGACCTCGATCGCATCGGCGCCGGCCTCGACCCCGAGCCGGAAGGCCTCCATCGTGTTCTCCGGGGCCGCCTGCGACGCCCCCCGGTGGGCGACCACCAGGGTCACGGGCTCGGTGGGCTTCCCGCGAGCGCTGCCTGGGCGGCATCGCCGGCCTCGGGCGGTGGCTCGGGGACGCCGCGCACGATCCAGTAGCCCAGGACCATGAGGCCCAGGAGCGAGAGGATCGCTACCTGGTAGGCGACCGTGCCCAGCGAATCGACCAGCAGGAAGATGATGACCCCGAAGACCACCGGGCCGATCACCGCGCTGAACTTTCCGGCCAGACCGAACAGTCCGAACATCTCACCCACCCTCTCGGGCGGCGCGAGGCGGAGGAGGAGCAGTCGATCGGTAACCGCGGTGCCGCCGAGGCCCGATCCAAGGATCGCGCCGGCCACCAGGAATGCAGGTTTCGTGGTCACGAGGCCCATGATGAGCAGTCCGAGGACCCATGACCCCAGGACGATAAGGAGGGTCCGCTTTGGGCCCCAGCGATCCGCGAGGTAGCCCCAGCCGAATGAGGCGATCACCGCGACCACGGTCAGGCCGAGGAGCACGTAGAGCGCCTCGCCCTCGGTGAAGCCGATCGCGTTGATCGTGAACAGGCTCATCACCGCGATGGCCGTGTTCACGCCGTCGGAGTAGAAGAACCGACCGACGATGAAGCGGCGGAGACCCGGCTGCTCCCCGGCGTGCTGCCACGTGACACCCAGCTGCCGCCACGAGCGGAGTGCGTCGGCCAACCGGAACGGGATGGCACCGGTGATCGGCCTCTCCTTGACCACGAGGAAGATGGGGATCGCGAAGATGGCAAACAGCGACGCGACCAGGACGAAGCTGGCGGCGGTGATGAGCCCCTCGTCGTCGGTCGTGTAGCGCAGCAGCAGCCCCGACACGATCGTCCCCATATAGCCCAGGCCCACACCGATCCCCGACAGGCGCCCCCGCTTCTCGGGCTTGGCGACGTCCGGCAGGATCGCGTCGTAGTAGATGAGCGCGGCCTGGAACGCGAAGTTCGCGATCGCGAATGCGAGCAGCCCGAGCCAGATGTTGACGAAGCCGATGACCGCGGTGGGGACGATGCACAGGACCGTGAACACGAGCAGGTAGCGCTTTCGACGCCCGGTTCGGTCACTCACGGCGCCCAGCGCGGGCGAGACGATCGCGTTGAGCAGGACCGACAGACTCCCGGCCACGGTGAAGGCCAGCGTCCCGTTCGCCTCGCCCAGCGCGCGGGTGGTCCACGGCCCCATCGCAAAGCTCACGATCGCGAACGAGAAGATCGTGTTCGCGAAGTCGTACAGGGCCCACGACAGGCCCTCGACCGAGCTGCCCGAACGGGTCAGACCACCCAGCCCGCGCCACCAGCGGGCTGGAGCCAGGGCCGTCACGTCGCGCGCCGCCGACACATGCGGCGCCGATCATAGCCCCCACCCGAACGCTCCCTTGGCGCTTCCGGCGGGAAACGAGATGGTGGGCTAGAGTGACGGCCGTGTTCGCCGCCCTCGGCCGCTTCGACTACCGATTCCGGCGATGGATCCCACCCATCGGCCTGGTGCTGGTCATCGGTCTTTCGGTCTGGGCCAGCCAGGCCGGAGGCGAGCTTTCGCAGGGCGGGTGGCAGATCGAGGGCTCGGAGTCGTCGGCCACCGCCGAGCTCCTGGCCGACCGATTCGGCACGCAGGCGACCTCGCTCTTCGTGATCCTGCGTGACCCCGCCGGGGACGCGGCTTCGGAGGCCTTCGCGGACGTGGTCGACCATGCGGTCGCGCCCCTGGCCGATGACCCGGCAGTCGACGACATCACGACCTACGCCGACACCGGCGATCCGCGCCTGCTCTCGACTGACGGCACCACGACCTTCGCGGTGGTCCGCCTGAACTCGCCCGAAGAGGAAGCTCTAGACGACACGCGCCGCCTGGTCGAGCTCGTCGAGCAACCAGCCGGCGTCGACGAGATGTGGGTCACCGGCGTGCCGGTGGTGACGATCGAGTACAACGAGATCATCGAGTCGGACCTCCAGAAGGCGGAGGTCATCAGCTTCGTCGCCGCCGGCATCATCCTGCTCGTCGTCTTCGGGACGGTGGTGGGCGCCGGCCTCCCACTCGTCATCGCCGGCTTGTCGCTGCTGGCCACCTTCGCCGCGATCAGCCTGCTGGCGAACCAGCTCGACATGTCGATCTTCGTGACCAACCTGGCCACCATGATCGGTCTGGCGCTGGCCATCGACTACTCGCTCTTCCTCGTCAGCCGCTTCCGGGAAGAGCTCCACCACCACCCGGTCGACATCGCGGTCGAGCGCACGATGGCGACCGTCGGCAAGGCCGTGTTCGTCTCCGGCGTCGCGGTGGCCGTTGGCCTCGCCGCCCTCATCGTGTTCGAGGCCGACGCCCTGCGATCGATGGGCATCGGTGGGGTGGTGGTGGTCGTGGCCACCCTGCTGTTCGGCATGACCGTCCTGCCCGCCCTCCTCGCGATGCTCGGCCCACGCGTGAATCGGTTCCGTGTCCCGCTGCCGAAGGCGATCCGCTCGGTGGAGGTGGACCCCGACGAGGCCGATCGCCGGCGCGGCCATGGCTTCTGGTCGCGCGTTGCGGCTCGGGTGATGCGTCGGCCGGTGCTCATCGGTGGGCCGATCCTCGTCCTCCTTCTCCTGGCCGGAACCCCCTTCTTCCGGATCCAGCTGTCGACCGGCGGCAACCTCGAGGACCTGCCCGATACTCCGGCCAAAGAAGGGTTCATCGTCCTCCGCGACGAGTTCCCCGGTGGTGATACCGATCCGATGATCGCCGCCGTGACCTACGACGGCGTCGCCGACCTGGCCGCCGGCGAGCTGACGCCCGACCGCCTGGCCGATCTCCGGGCCTACGTCGACGAGGTGAGCGTACTGCCGGACATCGATGGGGTCCAATCGGTCCTCGATCCGCCGCCGGGCCTGCCCGCAGAGCAGTACCTCGCCGCCCTGGCGGCCCCGGTTGAGGCCTGGCCCGCGGGCTTGTCCGACTGGGTGGCCCAGACGGTGGCGGACGATACGACCAAGGTCACGATCTTCTCGACTCGCCTGCCCGACACCGACGCCGGCCGCGAGCTCGTGGCCGAAGTCCGCGACGTCGCCGATCCATCCGGGTCCACCGTGGGCGTCACCGGGCTGGCTGCGCGCTCGGCCGACTTCATGGACAGCTTCCGATCCAGCGTGCCGGTTGCCGTCGCGATCGTGATCGCGGTCACTCTGATCGTCCTGTTCTTGACGTTCGGATCGGTGTTCCTGCCGATCAAGGCCGTGCTCATGAGTCTCATCTCGATCACGGCCAGCTTTGGCGCGTTGGTCTGGATCTTCCAGGAAGGGCACCTCTCGGGTCTGCTGAACTTCGAGGCCACGGGGTCGCTCGGCGCATGGCTCCCGATTCTCATGTTCGCCATCCTGTTCGGGCTGTCGATGGACTACGAGGTCCTGCTCCTGTCCCGCATCCGGGAGCGCTGGGTGGCCACCGGCAACAACACCCAGGCGGTGGCCGAGGGGATCGGGATCACGGGCGGGACCATTACTGGGGCGGCGATGATCATGGTCGTCGTGTTCTCGGCGTTTGCCATCTCGGACGTCCTGTTCCTCAAGGCCATCGGCTTCTCGATGGCCCTCGGCGTGCTCATCGATGCGACCGCCGTGCGCGGCGTCCTGGTCCCGGCCTTCATGCGGGTCATGGGCCGCTGGAACTGGTGGGCACCCGCCTGGGTCCAGCGGGCCGTCGCACGGCTCGGGTTGTACGAAGGTCCCGCGCCACCGCCTGCGAGCCAGGAGAAGGCCCCCGCGTGACTCGCGTCGGCGCTAGCCTTGGCGCGCCGATGTCGGATGTTCAGCTGACCGCGTGACCCTGCCTCTCGAGGGGATCATCGTCCTCGACTGCTCGCGCGTGCTCGCCGGACCACACGCGACGATGCTGCTTGCCGATCTGGGCGCGGATGTCTGGAAGCTGGAGCCGCCCGGTGGCGACGAAACGCGTGCATGGGGACCGCCATTCTGGGGCGACCCGGCGGACCGGAGGAGCGCCTACTTCGCCGCGGTCAACCGCGACAAGCGCAGCCTCGTAGTCGACCTCAAGACCGAGGCGGGGCATGACGTCTTTGATCGGCTTGCGTCGCGCGCGGACCTGCTGGTCCACAACTATCTCCCCTCGGCGGCCACCCGGCTGGGGATGGATCCCGCGCGACTGAGGGAGCGTCACCCTCACCTCGTGGTCTCGGTGGTGCGCGGCTTCCCGGGGGACGGCCCGCTCGCCGACCGGCCCGCCTACGACCTCGTGGCCCAGGCGTGGAGCGGCCAGATGGCAGTTACCGGCGAGCCCGGCGGCGGACCGATCAAGTTCGGGGTCGGCTTGCTGGACCTGCTTGCCGGCCTGGAGGCCGCGATCGCGGCCCTTGCCGCGCTGGCCGCCCGGGAGCGAGGAGCCGCGCCGGCGCAGGTGTCGGTGAGCCTGGTCGAGGCAGCCGTGGCGGGCCTGGCCAACGTGCTGGGCAACCACCTCGCGACCGGCGCCGAGCCGCGCCGGTGGGGGACCGGCCACCCGGACATCGTCCCGTACCAGGTCTTCGCGGCCCGGGATGGCCACGTGGTCGTGGCCGTGGGCAACGACCCCCAGTTCGCCCGGCTGTGCCGCTTGCTCGGCGTGGAACCGCGTCCGGAGTGGGCCACCAACCCGGAGCGGGTCGTGCAGCGCGACGAGGTACTCGCGGCGCTGACAGGCCCGATCGGGACGTGGGCCCGCGACGATCTGGTCACGGCCCTGGTCGCCGCCGATATCCCGGGCGGGCCGGTCCACGCCGTTGGCGAGGCCATCGCCGCGATGGAGGATATCGAAACCGACTGGGTCTCGACCGTAGACGGAGTTCGCCTGCCGGCTTCACCCATCCGCGTCGACGGGGAGCGGCTGCCGATCAGTCGACCACCACCGCGGCTGGGCGAGCACACGGACGAGATCCTGCGAACGGTTGGCGTTGCGCCGGATGACCTGAAAGTACTACGCCGCCAGAACGTGATCGCCTAGCGCACGCATCGGCTGGCGGG
>DASYGU010000093.1:0-9092 GCA_035999355.1 Candidatus Limnocylindria bacterium
GAGGGCGGCGTAGTCCTGGTCGGGGGCAAGGATCCCCAGGGCGTGGTACAGCGCGTTGTCCACTGCCTGCTGCTCCGCGGGGTAGTCCTCCGCGAACCGCTCGGCCAAGCGGCGCTCGAGCTCGTCGCGGGTCACGAACTCCGGTGGCCCAATATCGGCCGCCGGCAGGTCACGGATGTCGGCGGTATCGGCCTCGATGGCGGCCAGCGCCTCGTCGAGCGAGGGAGTCGCCCCGCTGCTTGGCTCCGCCGACGCAATTGGCGTGGGCATCGGCGTCGCCGTCCCCGGACCGAGCGCGATCGGGACGCCGAGGGCACGCAGGGTCAGCACCGCCACGAGGACGAGGGCCAGGAGCAGGGTGACGACGGCGACGATCCGTCGAAGGCGTGGGCTCATCGGTCAGGCATTGTGGGGCAAAGGTTCAGGTTTCTTCACAAATGCGGGGGTTGTCCCTTCACACATCGATCCTATTCTCGCCGTGCGAGTCAGAGATCCTTCCGGATTTCTCCTCCACCCTCCCTCCTTCGGGCGCCGGTGTCATTGGGCGGGCACCGGCGCTCGTGCTATCCGGCGACGATTCTGGGGTAGCATCGCGGACCCGTGGAGATCACCTGGTATGGACGCGCCTGCTTCCGCCTGAAAGGCAAGCGAGCTGCCGTCATCACCGACCCCTGCCCCCCCAAGACCGGCTTCGTGGCAGGCAAGCACGATGTCGATCTGCTCACGATCTCCCACGACCATCCGGACCACACGTACACCCGGTCGATCTCGGCCGGCCTGACGCTCACCCGACCCGGCGAGTACGAGTTTGCCGACCTGCTGGTGACCGGCGTCCGAACCTGGCACGACGGGGTCGAGGGCAAGGAGCGAGGGGAGAACGTGATCTTCACCTTCGAGGTCGACGGCGTCCACGTGTGCCACCTGGGCGATCTGGGCCACCTGCTGACCGATGAGCAGCTCCACGAGATCGGGCCGATCGACGTGCTCCTCGTGCCCGCCGGCGGCCAGTTCACCATCTCCCCCGCCGAGGCGGCCGAGGTCGTCTCGCAGCTGGAGCCCAAGGTCGTCATTCCGATGCACTACGCGCTCGATGGCGGGTCGAAGGACCTGCTCGGGCCCGAAACGTTCCTCCACGAGCTCGCCACCGAGCCGATCCGCCTGCCCAAGGCCAGCCTGACGCCGAGCACCCTACCGGAAGAGACCCAGGTGGTCCTGCTCGAGGCGCGCGGCCGCACCGCCTAGATCAGGGCCAGCTCCCGGCCGACCTTCTCGAACGCGGCGATGCACTGGTCCAGGTCCTCGTCGGTGTGCTCCGCGGTGACGATCGTCCGTACCCGGCTCTTGGCTTCCGGCACGGTCGGGAAGCCGATCCCCTGGGCGAAGACGCCCTCCTCGAACAGCCGGTCTGACAGCTTCATGGCGAGCGCGCCCCCACCCGCGATGACCGGGGTGATCGGTGTCTCCGAGGCACCGGTGTCGAATCCCAGCCGGCCGAGGCCGTCCTTGAACCGGCGGGCGTTGGCCCACAGCCGCTCGATCCGCTCCGGCTCCTGCTCCAGGACGTCGATCGCCGCCAGGCAGGCGGCGGCCACCCCCGGTGGATGGGAGGTCGAGAACAGGAACGGCCGGGCGCGGTGGATGAGCACCTCGCGCAGGGACAGCGCGCCGGCCACGTAGCCGCCGACCACTCCGATCGCCTTGGACAGGGTGCCGACCTGGACGTGGACCCGGCCGTGGAGGTCGAAATGGTCGACCGTGCCGCGCCCGTTGCGACCCAGCACGCCCGACGAATGGGCGTCGTCCACGTACACGATCGCCTCCATCTCCTCGGCCGCCTCCACGATCCCGGGCAGCGGGGCGATGTCGCCGTCCATCGAGAACACGCCGTCGGTGATGACCAGGATCGTCCGCCCAGCGCCGCCGTCGGCGGCCCGGATCTCGCGCAGGATGACGCGCAGCGCATCGGTATCCGCGTGGGGGAAGACCTTACGCTCGGCCTTCGTCAGCCGGATGCCGTCGATGATGCTGGCGTGGTTCAGCTCGTCGCTGACGATGACGGCCCCCTCGCCGGCCAGGATCGGTACCGTCCCCGTGTTGGCCGTGAACCCGGACTGGAAGGTCAGGGTGGCCTCGACCTGCTTGAACTCGGCCAGCCGCGCCTCGAGCTGCTGGTGGATGGTCATCGTGCCGGCGATCGTCCGGACCGCCCCGGATCCCGCGCCCAGCTCCTCGGTCGCGGCGATCATCGCCGCGCGCAGCTTCGGGTGGGTGGTCAGGCCCAGGTAGTTGTTGGAGGACAGCGTGATGACCTCCCGGCCATCGATCCGGCAACGGGCGGCCTGCTCGCTCTCGACCACTCGGAGGCGGCGATACAGGCCCTTGGCCCGGAGATCGTCGAGATCGGCGTCCAGGAACGCGAGGGGGTTCCGCGAGCGAACCGATGTCATGGCAGGAGCACCACCTTACCCGCATGCCGCGACCCCAGCAGGTCGAACCCCTGCTCCCAGTCGGCGAGGTCGAACCGATGGGTGAGGATGGGTGCCACGTCCAGGGCCCCTGACCGAAGCAGATCCTGTGTCCGCTCCCACGTGTCGTAGATCCGGCGGCCGAACACGCCGTGGATCCGCACCCCCTTCTCGATGACCAGGTTCGAGAGATCCACCGCCACCGGCTCACCGAAGATGCCCAGCAGGCTGATCCGCCCCCCGCGGGTCACGAACCGGAGCGCCTGGTCGAGCGCCGCAGCGGAGCCGCTCATCTCGAGCACCACCTCCACCCCGTCACCGCCGGTGGCGGCCAGCACCCGCTCCACGGTGTCCGGCTCACGGCCATCGAGGACGAGATCGGCGCCCATCTTGGTCGCGAGCTCGAGGCGGTACGGCTCGGTATCGGTGGCCACCACCCAGGCCGCCCCCGCCGCCTTGGCGATGCCGACCGCGCACAGGCCAATGGGACCACAGCCGGTGACCGCCACCGTCCGACCGCCGATCGGCTCGACGAAGGCGGCGTGGACCGCGTTGCCCATCGGCTCCTGGAGCGCGACGACCGCCGGATCGAGCCCGTTCGACTCGATCGCATTCGCCTCCGGGATGACCACGAGCTCGGCAAAGCCGCCGTCCACGTGGGCACCGATAACCCGCAGGTCCCGGCACAGGTGGGGGGCACCCGCGAGGCACTGGACGCAGGTCCCGTCGAACAGGTGCGACTCGACTCCAACCAGGTCGCCCTCGCGGACCCGCGTCACGTCCGATCCGGTGGCCGCCACCCGACCGGCCAGCTCGTGGCCGAGGATGACGGGCGTCTGGATGTTCTCGGCCGCCCAGCGGTCCCAGAGGTAGATGTGGCGGTCGGTCCCGCACACGCTGGCCGCCTCGATCCGCAGCTGGACCTCACCAGGCCCCGGGGTCGGGGCCGGCGCGTCGATGATCTCGAGCCCTGGCTCCGGTCGGGTCTTGGCCAGGGCCCGCATCAGCCGTCAGTGGTGGACGCGGTGGTTGGCATCGCGAGCTCGGCGACCCCGGCGGCCGCGGCATGGTCGTCCAGCCGGGGCAGCTCATCCACGATCGGGTTCTCGAGCGCGCCGATGCCCGCGATCTGGCAGCCCATCACATCACCGGCGGCGAGGTAGCTCGGCGGCTGGTGGAAGTGACCCACGCCCGCCGGCGTACCGGTGGTCACGATGTCACCTGGTTCCAGGGTGATCGACCGGGAGATGAACGAGAGCAGGGTCGGGACGTCCCAGATCATGTCCGCGGTGCTGGACTCCTGCCACGTCTCTCCGTTGACCCAGGAGCGAATAGCGAGGTTCGCGGGATCCCCGATCTCATCGCGGGTCACGATCGCCGGTCCCAGCGGCGCGAACCCGTCGGATCCCTTGGCCCGGAGCCACTGACGGTCCTCGCGTTGGAGGTCACGGGCCGTGACATCGTTGAGGATCGTGAAGCCGAAGACGTGGTCCATCGCCCGGCCGACCGAGACCTGCGAGGCGCGCCAGCCGATGACCACGGCCAGCTCGCACTCGAGGTCGAGCATCTCCGTCGAGCGAGGACGGACGACGGGGATGCCCGGGTCGGTGATCGCGTTCGCGAACTTGGCGAACAGGGTCGGACGTTCCGGCACCGCCACGCCCTGCTCGCGACAGTGGTCGTGGTAGTTCAACCCAACGCACACGATCTTGCCCGGGCGCGCGAGCGGGGCGAGGAGCCGGACGTCGGTCATGGGCAGGAGGGCATTGCCCTCGTAGGTGGTCTCCGCCTCGGCATCAGTCAGCATGGCGACCGGGTCCGCGCCGGCGAGGACCGTGCCCAGGTCCGAGCCCAGGAGATCGGTCAGATCCAGGATGCCGTCAGGCTTCTCGATGCCGAGCCGCCGTCCCGGTGGTCCATCGGCATCGGCGGACGTGAAGGCTACGAGGCGCATCAGATCAATCCTCCGTGAACCAGGCCCGCGCGCCAGGGCGCGTCAGGGTGACGATGAGCAGCACCGTGATCGCGAGCCCTATGGGGACCATCAGGGTGGTCCATCCCGCTGCGGCGACGGGCGGCATGGCAAGGAGCAGGGGCACGAGACCGGCCAGGATCGGGATGGGCAGAAGCGAGATGCCGATCGCGAACCCGAAGCCTGCCCGCTTGTGCTGGAGCACCAGGGTGAGGCCGAAGAACACGACGGCGAGCTCGGCCATCATCAGGATCCCGAGCAGCGAGAACGGCGCCCGCTCGCTGAAATCGACGAACGCGATGATCCGGGGGAGGAGGAGGCCGGTCACGCCCAGCAGGGCCACGACCCAGACGAACCAGGCCACGATCCCCGCGGCGGGCCGCTGACGGGTGACCGGGGTCGCGGGCTCCATGCCGGGAATCGTAGCAAGGGGTCGTCCACTACCATGCGGCCTCATGCCGGCCACCCTTCCGCTCCGCCCTGCGCGCCGCACGACAGGCCGCGCCCTGGTGCTGATTGTGGTGCTCGTCGCCACCAGCGCCTGCATTCCGCTCCCGACCGAGACCCCGACGCCCAGTCCCAGCCCGACCGCCACGCCAGGTCCGACGCCCACCCCGGAGCCGAGCGCCAGCGCGGAGCCGACCCCCGAACCGTATTCGCTGGCCGATCCGTCCGCCACCGACCCGCGCGAGATCCAGGTCAGCGTAGCGCCGAACCTGCCCACGGACGGATCGGGCACGATCACAGTGACCGTCGTCAACCACTCCCCGTCGCTCATCCGCGAGCTCGTCCTCCGCTGGTCGACCGCGCTCGACGAGCATCTTCTCCTGGCGCCGTTCACGCCGTCGTCGCAGCGGACGTGCGACGGATGCCCGCCGCTCGTCCAGCCGTGGACGAAGTGGGTCGTCGGCCCCGGTGCCCAGGGCGAGCCGGCGGGCACGACCTCGCTGGGCTGGGGCCCACTCTTGTCATCGGGTGGGACGCTGACGATCCCGGTCGTCACCACTCGGCGGCAGAACGGGCCGGTGTCGTTCGACCTCCAGATCCTGGCCGGCGAGGCGCTGCTCACCCTCGAGGATGGGACCCCTGCCTGGCTCCGGGTCTCGGTGCCATGAGGATGACCAGCCGATGATGCGCGGCATCCTGCCTGCCTGGACGGAGCCGGACCCGGAGCTGTACCGCCAGCTTGGCGAGATGGTCGATCCCGGACGCAAGGTGCTCGCCGGGCTGGAGCGGATCATGCCCCTCTCCGGGAAGCGGATCGCGGATGTCGGCACCGGAATCGGGCACTACCCCATGCTGCTCGCACGGCGGACGGCCCGCACTTACGGCATCGAGTCCGACCCGGCGCTGCTGGAGGAAGCGCGCCAGCGGGCGAGCGCTGCGCATCAACCGAACATCCGGATGGTCGAGGGCGAGCCGACCGCGCTTCCCCTCCGCGACGGTGCGGTGGACGTCGTCCTCCACGGCCTGATCGAGGCCGATGACGCCTGGCTGCCGGCCATCGGCGAGGCGCTGCGGGTGATCAGGCCCGGCGGACGGCTGGTGGTCATCGGCTACTACGGACGGGACGACGTCGGCGCGCTGCTCGAGCCGGAGGTGGTGGCTGCCGCGCGGCATGCCACCCAGCGTCGGTCAGGCTGGTGGCTGCGCCATGGATTCCAGATCAAGGTCGTCCATGCCCGCCTGGACCTGCGTGACGTTGAGGTGGCCCATGCCATCCTGCCCCGCCTCTACGGCGACCGCGCGCGGGCGTTCCTGATGAGCGCTCATCCGCCACAGCCGGAGCTCAAGCTGGGGCTCTATCACCTCGCCAAGGCACCTGCCTGAAACGGCCACAGCTCGCCATCGGGTGGGGCTATCATCCCGACTTGGGAGGCCAGGTTCTTCTCCCCCCGGAGCCTGGCCTCCCGCTGTGCCCGGATCCGGCGGGACCGGTGCGATAATCGCCTCCGAGCCAACCCAGGAGACCGATCCGTGACGGCCACGACGCCCCAGATGAAGATCACGTACGCCACCCTGAGCGCGGACAACCCCGAGCTGCAGGAGGCGTTCGACCAGGCCGTCGCAACGGCTCGTGGCGAGCTCGGGCGCTCGTATCCGATGCTCATCGGCGCCGAGCTGCGGACGTCGGGCCAGACCTTCGAGCATCGGTCACCCATCGACACCGACCTCGTCGTCAGTCGCTTCCCGCTGGGCACCCGACAGGACGTCCGGGACGCCGTGGCGGCGGCCCGCGCGGCATTCCCCGCGTGGCGCGACCTGGGCTGGCGAAAGCGGCTCGAGATCATCCGGCGCGCGGCCGACCTGATCAGCGAGCGACAGTTCGCGTACGGCGCGCTCATGACCTTCGAGGTGGGCAAGAACCGGCTGGAGGCGCTGGGCGACGTCGAGGAGACCGCCGACCTCCTCCGCTACTACGGGCAGCAGATGGAGGACCACGACGGCTTCGTCAAGCCCATGGGCTCGCTGTCGCCCGCGGAGCACACCCGCTCCATCCTCAAGCCCCACGGCGTGTGGGCGGTCATCAGCCCGTTCAACTTCCCGATGGCCCTCGCCGGCGGCCCCGCGTCCGGCGCCCTCGTTGCCGGCAACACGGTGGTCATGAAGCCGTCATCCGATGCGCCACTGATGGGCTGGAAGTTCGTCGAGGTCCTGCGCGAGGCCGGCATCCCGGACGGGGTCGTGAACTTCGTCACCGGGCCGGGCGACACGGTCGGCGCCGAGCTGGAGGAGAACCCGGGGATCGACGGGATGGTGTTCACCGGGTCGTACGAGGTCGGGATGCGCCTGTACCGCAGCTTCACCCGCGACTACCCCCGGCCGATCATCACCGAGATGGGTGGCAAGAACCCGGCCATCGTGATGGCCAGCGCAGACCTGGACGAGGCGGCGGAGGGCGTCGCGCGCTCGTCGTTCGGATTCGACGGCCAGAAGTGCAGTGCCAACTCGCGGGTCTACGTCCATCGGAGCGTGGCCAAGGAGTTCGTCGAGCGTCTCGGCGAGCAAGCCCGCGCGATCCAGGTGGGCGACCCCACCAAGCGTGAGAACTGGATGGGGCCGGTCATCAACGAACGCTCGCTGCGCAAGTTCACCGATGCGGTCGAGGAGGCCCGGCGCGACGGCGGCACGATCGTCGCCGGCGGGTCTGTGCTCGACACCGGGGACGAGGCGCGCGGCTACTTCCCGACCCCCACCGTGGTCAGCGGCCTGCCCGCGAGCCACCGCCTGTTCCGCGACGAGCTGTTCGTCCCGTTCGTGGTCGTGGCCGAGGTCGAATCCATCGATGAGGCCCTTCGGCTCGCGAACGACACGCCCTACGGGCTGACGGCCGGGATCTTCTCCCGTGACCGGTCCGAGATCGAGCAGTTCCTGTCCACCATCCAGGCCGGGGTCACGTACGTGAACCGGCGGAGCGGCGCGACGACCGGCGCGTGGCCGGGCATCCAGTCCTTCGGCGGCTGGAAAGGCTCTGGCTCGTCGGGCAAGAGCGGCCTGGGCCCGTACTACGTCATGCAGTTCATGCGCGAGCAGTCCCAGACCGTCATGGGCGAGGAGCCGCCTCCGGCGTGACCGGATCACGCCGCGGCACGGCGGTCGAGGCCGACCCGGCCACGACCCAGGTCGTCAGCAGCGGCTGGTTCGCGGTCGAGCTGCGCTACGCGTATGTCGTCGACGACGGCGCGGAAGGAGCGGACCCCTATCTCGTCGAGGATCGGGTGGTCCTGGTCGACGGCGCCGACGAGGAGGCCGCCATGGGCCATGCCGTCGAGCTCGCGACCGGGTACGAGGACGAGTTCGAGACCGATGACGGCCTGCCGGGCACCATCCGCTTCGACGGCATCGTCGCGATCAAGGAGCTGGACGACCCGCCGGCGGCCGGGACCGAGGTCTGGCACGAGTTCATGTCTCCCAGCGGGATGCGGACCGATGCCTCCGGCGAGCCTCTCCCGCCGGTCTGGCCGGCGGAGATGGCCTTTCCCCGCGCCCACGACACCTGACCGATCAGCCTGACCGCGACCCATGGGCTGGCAGCGCGACGTCTACGAGGGGATCCGGCCACTCTTCTTCGCGGCTGACGCGGAGTCCATCCATCGCTGGACGGTGACCGCCGTGCGCAAGGCGGCGGAGGGCTCCTACGGGCGGACGCTGCTGAGCCATCTCGCCGCCGACGGCCGGGCCGGCTCCTGGTCGGCGCGGCCGGTGGAGCACATGGGTCTCCAATTCCGCAACCCGGTGGGACTTGGCGCGGGCTTCGACAAGGATGGGGAGGCGATCGCCGGCTGGGGCGCCCTCGGCTTCGGCTTCGCCGAGGTCGGGACCGTCACCCCCGTCGGTCAGCCCGGCAACGCGCGGCCGCGCGTCTGGCGCCTGCCCGACGACGGGGCGCTGGTCAACCGGATGGGCTTCAACAACCACGGCGCCACAGCGCTGGCAGATCGCGTGGCTCGGGCCCGACCGTGGCTGCCGCCTGATTTCGTGGTCGGCGTATCCATCGGCCGAGGAGCCGGGACCGGCGACGACGCGGCGGACGCGGACTACCTCGCCGCGGCGCGGGTCGTGGCCCCGGTCGCGGATTACCTCGCGATCAACGTCAGCTCCCCGAACACCGCGGGCCTGCTGGCCCTCGAGGAGCCGGACCGCCTCGCGGCACT
>DASYGU010000136.1:0-2546 GCA_035999355.1 Candidatus Limnocylindria bacterium
CGAGCAGGGCGCGCTTGCGCCACAGGCCGCCGCCGTAGCCGGTCAAATCGCCGTCCGAGCCGATGACCCGGTGGCAGGGAACGACGATGGCCACCGGGTTGCGGCCGTTGGCTCGACCGATGGCCCGCACCGCCTTTGGCCGTCCGACGATTGCCGCGCCCTGGGCGTAGGTGCGCGTCTCGCCGGCGGGGATGGTCACCAGCCAGGACCAGACCGATTCCTCGAACGCCGTCCCGCGGCGGGCGAGCGGCAGGTCAAATGTGGTGCGGGTCCCGGCGAAGTAATCGTGGAGCTGGGTCTCGAGCGTGTCCAGGTTCCGGTTGCGACCGATGGTGGGCGTGGCCTTGAGCCGGCGGGACGCGTCGCGGAGTGCGGTCCGCGTCGCCCGCCGATCGGCGAAGTCCAGGACCGCGATCCCGTCCTCGACCGCGGCCGCGACCATGGTCCCGATCGGCGTCCCAATCCGGGTGATGAGCAGCTCGGGCTCGGGTACCGCGTCGCGGGACGGTCGCGGTGCGCCGCGTGGGTGCATCGGCCGGCACCGCTTGCAGGGTCGGAACCCGGCGACCAGCGCATCCCACGGCGTGGCGTGGAACTCGACGTTGTGGGGGAGCGGCGTCCGCGACGCGCACGTGGGCCGGCAGAACACCCCGGTCGTGCGGACCGCGACCCAGAACGCGCCCTCGGCCTCGGGATCGCGGGCGGCCATCAATCGGTACATCTCGGTCTCATCGGGGAGCAGCGGCGCCTTCATGTCACCTGAAACGTACCTCCCGGCGGATCCGTGAGATCTCAGTCCGCCTGGGCTTCGATCTCCTCCCGGAGGGCTGACAGGACCTCGAGGTGGGCGAGGTCCCGCAAGCGACCCGAGGCGCGTTTCATGGCGATGAGGTCTTCGATGCCGGCAACCCAGACCGTCACCTCGCCGAGGTCGAGCTCCGTCGCGTTGCGCCGCAGACCTTCGTAGCCGCCCGATCCGGGCGGCATGCCGAGGATGTCGACATCGCCTGCATCGGTCACGAACGTGAAGTTGTCCCCCTTGCGCAGGGCGCGCTCGTCGAGTCGGAAGGGGAGGCCCCCGGGGGCGCCCCGGAGCTCGGCATGGAGCTCGCGTAGCGCCGCGGCGAGCCGCTCGAGGTTTTTTGGATCCCGCGAATAGCAGACGTCAATGTCGACGGTCAGGATCGTGGACCCCAGGAGCTTGCCGGCAAAGCCGCCAATCACGATGTACTGGACGCGATGCCGGTTCAGGGTCTGGAAGGAGCGAATCGGGTCGAACTGGCGTTCCGCGGTCATGATCGCCTTGCCCGCGGACGTGATCCGAGGCGGGCGGCGAAACGGGCCTCCTGGACGGCCAGCCGTGCGCGACCGGCCGGTGTCATGCGCAGGCGGTCCCGGATGAGCGTCCGGTCCTCGTCTGCGCCGGCGAGTGGCACCAGGTCGAGGTCTTGACCGGTTGCTCGCAACAGGTGGCGGAAGTTGTCCACGGTGGGGTTGAGCCGATTCGTCTCGATCCGCCCGACCGTCGACTGCGGGACACCGGCGGCGATCGCCAGCTGGCGCTGGGTCATACCGGCGCTCCTTCGAGCGTGACGGAGCATTCGGGCGGCCTGCATTCGGCTGCATGGTACCGCGTTGATAGCATTTACGCTATCAGGGTGGACTAGTCGCCGCCTCCAAACGTCGCGCGGAGCCCGGCAAGGAACGCCTCGCGGTCCACGGGCGGGAAGTTCGCATCGGGGTGCATCAGCAGGTAGACGGGGAGTGGCATCGCGCCCTCGGCGTACTTCTCCGCCGCGTCCTCGGCTTCCTGCTCGCCGCGGCCCCACTCGGAGAAGTTCAGCACCGTCCGTCCATGGTCGACGTCGCGTTGCACCAACCACGAGACAGGGGCAATGTTCGAATACCAGGGCCACACGGTCTCGTTGCTGTGGCAGTCGAAGCACGCGATCACGGCGTATGCCCGAGTCTCGGGCGAGTCCCACGCCGGCTCGGCGAGGACCGGCGGGTTCGAATGCGCGTGCCCGTACGGTAGGAACTGGATCGCCACCATCACGACGACCCCGGCGACGAACAGGCCAACCCCGAGCCGCCACAGACGTCGTGCTGTCACGAACCCATAGTGCTGCCCCAGGCCGTGTCCTGCCAAGTGCCGTGTGGTCCCCGCTCGCGGGTGATGCGGGGTGGGCGATGCGCGACAATTCCCAGGTGAGCAGGTCCATGAAGGTTGGGGTCCAGCTTCCCGAGGTGGAGTGGGTGCCGCGCTGGGCGGACATCCGCGATATGGCGCTCGCGGCCGAGGAGATCGGTCTGGACTCCATCTGGGTTGGCGATCACCTCCTGTATCGGTATCTCGACGACGCGGGCAACGAGACCGAGCCGGCTCGCGGGCCGTGGGAGGCATGGACCAGCCTCGCCGCGGTGGCCGCGATCACGGAGCGGATCCAGCTCGGCCCGCTGGTGGCCGCCACCTCGTTCCACAACCCGGCGATGCTGGCCAAGAAGGCCGCCACCCTGGACGAGATCAGCGGCGGCCGGCTGATCCT
>DASYGU010000180.1:0-6374 GCA_035999355.1 Candidatus Limnocylindria bacterium
CGCAGCTGGGGAAACACGTTCGCGGCCAGCCATTCCAGGCGGCTCGTGTCGTTCACCCCGCGCACGCTGAAGATGACGTGCTGGGCGCCGGCCTCGGCCAGGGCCCCCCAGCGCTCGACGATGGCCTCGGCCGAGTCTCGCTCGGTGTCCACCGACTTGAGGACCGAGCGCTCGATCTCCTCGTATGGCCGGCCGAGTCGCTCGCAGTGCGCCCGCAGGACGGCGTACTTGTGCCGGAGCGTGTCGGGGTCGCCGAAGACGTTGGACGCGTCGGCGTACTGGGCCGCCAGGCGCAGCGTCTTCCGCTCGCCGCCGCCGCCGATCATGATCGGCACCCGCGGCCGGCTCAATGATTGCGGCGAGTTCAGGAGCCGCGTCGCGGTGTAGTGCTTGCCGTCGTGCCGCGCCTGGCTCCCGCTTCCCCCCGACCACATGGCATGCGCCATCTGGAGCGTCTCCTCGAGCATCTCGAACCGCTCGCCGAGCGGCGGGAACGGCCACCCCAGACCCATGGACTCTTCCTCGTTCCAGGCGGCACCGATCCCGAACCACGCTCGGCCGCCGGACAGCACGTCCAGGGTGGTGGTCGCCTTGATCCACAGGCCCGGCGCGCGATAGTGGATCCCGCCGACCATCAGACCGATGCGGGCACGCTCCGAATGGGCGGCCATGAAGCCCAGCGCGGTCTGGCCGTCCAGCATGGGAGCCTCCGGCGGACCCACTCCCCGGATCTGGAAGAAGTGGTCCATGACCCAGATCGAGTCGAATCCGACCTCGTCCGCCGTGCGCACGACCCGGCCAAGGGTGGGGCCGAGCGCCTCCGCGCCGCCGGGCCACGTGAACGAACTGATCTGAAGTCCGAACTTCACAAGGGGTCGAGCAGCCTCCATGATGGGAACTGCACGGACGAGGGGAGCGTCACTGGCACGAGATGACGATCTCACGAATGGGGTCTGCTGCGCTGCTGGCCGCCGTCATCTGCGGCTGCAGCATCCTGCCGGGAATGGGTGGCTCACCCGAGGTCGCGGGCCGCGAGTTCGTCTCCACCTCAGTCACCGTGGACGGGATATCCCAACCCCTGGTCGATGGAACGCAGCTCCGGATCGGCTTCACGGCCGACGGGATGCTCATGGCATCGGCCGGATGCAACACCTTCGCCGCCATGTATCGGATCGATGGCGGGGTGCTGGCCATCAACGAAGGAGCCGTGACCGAGATCGGCTGCCCATCGGACCTTGCCGATCAGGACGCCTGGGTGTTCGCATTCCTCGGCGCCCAGCCGTTGATCTCGGTCGACGGCGATGAGCTTGTGCTCGAGGACGACAACACCGTCATCACGCTGCTCGACCGGGAAGTCGCCGATCCCGATCTTCCGATCGTCGGTCCGGTCTGGGTGGTCACCGGGCTCATCGTGGGCGACGCCATTTCCAGCATCCCCGACGGCGTCGTGGCGACCCTCGTCTTCACCGAGGACGGCCTGGTCATGGTCAATACCGGCTGCAACTCGGGAAGCGGCGCGGCCGAGATTCGGACCGGCACGGAGACGATCCTGTTCGGTGAGGTCGCGCTGACCCGGATGGCCTGCCAGCCCCCGGCGTCGAGCATGGAAGCGGCCGTCCTCCGAGTCCTGAATGCCGACGTGGTCAGGTACGCGATCGAGGCCAGCACCCTGGACCTCAGCATCGCGGGCTACGGGCTTCAGCTCAGTGGGGCCGCCGTGGACTAGCGGGAGGCGCCCTCCACCGTCACGGTCAACCGTTCGCAACCACCGCAGGCGCTCAGGTTGAGGGCCAGGGTGGTTCCGCTGCCGACGGCGACCGCCGGGGATAAGGTCACGATCCGTTCGCCCGATCCGGCGCCAGGGGACCCGGTGGTGTAGTAGTTCAGCATATTGATCGTGAGGATGGTCGTACCGCCGGCCGTGACGGCCGCGGTCCCCGTTCCCTCGTCAGGGAAGAACAGCACGAGATCGACGATGCACAGGCCACTCGACGTCGCCGGACTCGCGGTCCGGGTGACCATGAGAAACGTGTTCGGCGACAGCGAGCCTGAGGTGCAGTTGACCCCTCCACCGCCTCCTCCTCCGCCGCCCGGAGGCGCCGGCGTTGCGGTGGGCGCCGCCGTGCCCGCGGACGACGCCGAAGGCTCGGCTCCGTCGCTGGCGGAAGGTGCGACGCTGGCGTCGGCGGAGGCCGAGGACTCAGCGGAGGCCGAGGCCGTCGCGGACGAGGAGGTCGATGCCGATGGCTGGCAGGCGGTGAGCGCGAGCAGCAGCACGATCAGGCCGGACCGAGATCTCACGGCTCAACGGTGACGCCCTTCCAGAACGCGACGAACCCCTCGATAGTCCTCGCCTTCTCGGACGTTTCGGGGTAGTACCACGCCGCGTCGGGGTTCTCCGAACCGTCAACGACGACGGTGTAGTAGCTCGCCGTGCCCTTCCACCAGCAGACGGTGTGGGTGTCGCTGGGGTGGAGGTACTCGGGGCGCACCGCGTCCGGAGGAAAGTACACGTTGCCCTCGACGACCTCGACCATGTCGCTCTCGGCGAGGACGACGCCGTTCCACGTTGCGCGAGCCATGCGCCTAGCGTACTGCGGATCGGCAGAACACCAGTCGACACAACAGAGAACGGGGTACGGAATACTCCGTACCCCGTCCCTGCCAGGGGGGCTGGCGATATTGGGCGTATCAGCCGGACCGTCCGGCCGAGGCGCCGAGCTCTTGGTTTGGTCGGTCAGGCCCCCGGCGGACCCGAGGGCCTGACCGGATTTGCCTAGCGGCGCTCGCGAGCTGCGCGCACGTTAGCGTACGCCAGCGTTCCAAGCGAGGCCACCAGGATGAGGCCGAAGACGAGCGTCGCCAGTGGTCCACCGAATCCCGGCAGACTGGCTGCCGTGTCGGGCACCGATGCCGCAGGCGTTCCGGTCCCGCCACCCACGCTGCCTTCGGGCGTCGGCGTGACGACCGGGGTCGGAGTCGGGGTCGGCTGCTCAGGCGTCGGAGTCGGGGTC
Organism: Candidatus Limnocylindria bacterium; assembly: GCA_035999355.1. Lineage (GTDB taxonomy): Bacteria > Chloroflexota > Limnocylindria > QHBO01 > QHBO01 > DASTEQ01. The sequence continues at coordinate 3,015 of DASYGU010000180.1, forward strand.
GGCGGCTCAGGCGTCGGGGTCGGCGTCGGAGTCGGCGGCTTAGGCGTCGGAGTCGGCGTCGGATCCGCCACGACAACAGTCGCGTCGTCGCAGTCAGTGGTGGTGGCGCCGTTCGAGTTCACATACTCGGCCGTTGCACAGGCCCAGTTGGTCGTGTCGGTCGAGATGCTGACGTCGTTGCAGGCGAAGGTCCAGGTCTCCCCGGCCTCCAGCAAGGCGTCTCCATCCCCCGGATCGTCCGCACCGCGAACGGGCGAGCAGCCGGGGATCCCGCTGCCGACGGAGTTCAACTCGTCCTCGAGCGTGACGTCAGTGAAGGGCGCGCTGCCCTGGGCACCGACGTGCGACAGGCGGAAGCTGTAGTCAACCATCCCACCGTTCACCGGAAGGCTGCCCGGCGCAACAGTCTTGACGAGGTCGATGTCACCGCACAGCAGGTCGGTCGCGATGTCGCCGAAGATGTCTGTCAGCTGGCTGGCATCGGTGATCTGGAAGAAGTTGCTCGCGTTCGAGGCGAGGCTTCCCATCAGGACCGGGTCCAGCGTGTTCGGGGTCGGCGGGTTCGCGTTGTCGGACACGCCGAGGAGGATCGAGTACGCCTGCTCGGCGGAGCCGACGTACGAGGCAATCTCACCAGCGGTCGGGCGGGTCACGCCGAGCTGGTCCACCCACGGGCGGCCGTCCGACAGCAGCACGTAGGCATGGGTGACAGGAACACCGTCGACGAACGTGCGCGTGAACGGTGTCAGGTCCGCCTGGCCGGTCAGCATGCCGTCCCGAAGCGGGGTGTTGCCGGACGCCGTCAGGTTGTCGATCTCGTCGTTCGCCGCGGCGGCGCTCAGGTTGTCGTCGATCGAGAACTCGAGGTCTCCGCCGGTCGAGGTCCCATTGAAGGAGGTCAGGCCGACGCGGTGCAGACCGCCCGCGCCCACGCCACCGTTGGCCTGGAGGGCGTTCACGAAGCCCTGGGCCGCTTCAATGGCCTCGCTGAGGCGGGTCCCGCCACCGGAGGCCGAGCCCATGCTGCCGGAGTTGTCGAGGATGAACTCGACGTCCACCGGGTTCAGACAGACGGGGTCGCCCGCCAAGGCGGCTGATGGGCGAAGCGCCACCAGCATCGATGCGATGAGGATTCCGATGGATACGAGGGCGAGGAGTCCGATTCCTCGTCGCTCGGCCGTGGCACTTGCCGGGTTGATCACCGGATCTGTCCCTCCCTGGGAGATAAAGGTGCCGCCCGGACGATGGCGGCAATGATGCAGAGGCCCCTTTCGGGGCTTCCGCCACGCTATCAGCGGGGTCCGGGGAGGGTCTAGTACCTCCGGCCCATCTCGGTGGTGGGGTCCGTTTTGCTCCTGACGGGTCTGGTGAGGTCGGCCCCGAAAATGCGGTGCGCGGAGGCACCGAGGAGTACTAGTTCTCGGGTACCAGGAGGCCTCTTGGGAGGCGCCGGGGCCCGAGGGCCTGGGCCCCGGCGCTGAGGATCGACCGGCGGCCTACGCGACGGCCGGCTCGGCCTCGGCATCCGCGGCCGCCATCGGCTCGAACTCGACATCAACGAGCTCACCAGCCAGGTACTGGTCGTAGGCCGCCATGTCGAAGTAGCCGTGTCCCGACAGGTTGAACAGGATCACCCGCTCCTCACCTGCCTCGCGCGCTTCGAGCGCCTCGTCGATGGCTGCCCGGATGGCGTGGCTCGACTCGGGCGCCGGGATGAGCCCCTCGGTCCGGGCGAACTGGACGGCGGCCTCGAAGCACGTGTTCTGGGCATACGCCCTGGACTCGATGAAGCCCAGCGCGTACAGGTGCGAGACCAGCGGCGCCATGCCGTGGTAGCGCAGCCCGCCGGCATGGATCGGGGCTGGCCGGAACTCGTGGCCAAGGGTGTGCATCTTCAGCAGCGGGGTCATCCCCACCGAGTCGCCGAAGTCGTACCGATACTCCCCGCGGGTCAGGCTCGGGCAGGACGCCGGCTCGACCGCGAGGAACCGGGTTTCCGAGCGGCCGCCAAGCTTCTCGCGCAGGAACGGGAAGGCGATGCCCGAGAAGTTCGAGCCCCCGCCCGCACAGCCGATGACGACGTCGGGTGCGTCACCCGCCATCTCCATCTGCTTGATCGCCTCCTGACCGATGACGGTCTGGTGGAGGAGGACGTGGTTCAGCGCGCTTCCGATCGAGTACTTCGTGTCCTCGCGGCTGGCCGCTTCCTCGATGGCCTCGCTGATCGCGATCCCCAGGCTGCCGGTCGAGTCCGGGTCGGCGGCCAGGATCTGGCGACCGGCATTCGTCTCGGTCGACGGCGAGGCGACGACCTGCGCGCCGAAGGTCTCGATGAAGCTCCGCCGGAACGGCTTCTGCTCGTACGAGACCTTGACCATGTAGACCTTGGTCTCGATCCCGAACAGCGACCCGGCGAACGCTAGGGCGCTCCCCCACTGGCCGGCGCCGGTCTCGGTGGTGATGCGGCGGATGCCCTCATCCCGGTTGTAGAACGCCTGCGCCACCGCCGTGTTGGGCTTGTGCGAGCCTGCAGGGGAGACGCTCTCGTTCTTGTAGTAGATGCGGGCCGGGGTGTCGAGCGCGCGCTCCAGGCCCAGGGCCCGGATCAACGGGGAGGGGCGGTAGATGCGGTACACGTCCCGGACCGGCTCCGGGATCTCGATGAACCGCTCGGTGCTGACCTCCTGGCGGATGAGCTCCATCGGGAACAGGGGCGCAAAGGCCTCCGGACCGATGGGCTCTTTCGTGCCCGGGTGGAGAGGGGGCGGGAGCGGCTCCGGCAGATCGGCCGCGATGTTGTAGTAGTGGGTCGGCAGCTCGTTGTCAGGGAGCGTGAACCGACGCCGGGTCTCCGTGGCTGCGATGGCCATGTGATGGAACCTCCGAGAACAACACGACCCCTCCGTCCCAAAGGACGAGGGGGTCTCCCGTGGTGCCACCTTTGTTCCCCGGTGTTCTCGACCGGGCTCATTCGACCACGGCTGCGGTTGCCCGCCGCGATGGCCTCGGCTTTGGTATCGGTGCCTCTCCGCCGGGGTTACTGCCGCGGAACCGATGTCATCGGTCTGCGGGTTCGCTCCCGGAGCTCACGGGTCCATTCGTCGGTCGCGCCGCCGCCGGGGTCTCACTGCTCCCGGCTCCCTGGAGGCTCGCCTGACCGGGTACTCGTCCCGATCAACGCCCTATTCAACTGCGGCGCGAACGCTACGCCCAGTGTGCAGGGGGTGTCAATCGGTGAGGCGCACCTGATGCGAGCTCGAGGCAACTGATGCGGTTTTGTCATGCCCACGACCGTGCCCGCAACCGCCTGCCCGGTCCCCCTCGGGCACGATGACCAGCCTGTTGCAGCCCTCGGGCTGA
>DASYGU010000196.1:0-2105 GCA_035999355.1 Candidatus Limnocylindria bacterium
CGGGCAACCTCCTCGGGCTCGACCCGTTCGAAGTGCTCGGCGCCGATCCAGCGGACCTTGACGTCCACCCGGTGGTGGAGGCCCGCGTGCTTGAGCGCCTCGCTGACGCTGATGTAGGCATCTGGCAGCTCGGTGTACTTGCCCACGATCGCGATCTCGACCTCCGGTCGCGGGGCCCGGATGCGGGCCACGAGCTCCTGCCAATCGGTCAGGTCCGGCTCGGTGGTAGGCAGGTCCAGCTCGCGGGTGATGAGCTTGCCAAGTCCCGCCCGCTCGAGCAGCAGGGGCACCTCGTAGATGCTGCGGGCGGTGCGGAGCGGGATGACCGCGTGGACGTCCACGTCGGTGAAGAGGCTGACCTTGTCCAAGATGTCGTCCTCGATCGGCTCATCCGAGCGGAGGACGATCACGTCAGGCTGGATACCGATCCCGCGCAGCTCCTTGACCGAGTGCTGGGTGGGCTTGGTCTTGACCTCACCGGTGGCGCCGATCTGGGGCAGCCAGGTGACGTGCACGTACAGGACGTTGCGTCTCCCCACGTCCTTGCGCATCTGGCGGATGGCCTCCAGGAAGGGCAAGGACTCGATGTCACCCACCGTGCCGCCGACCTCGACCACCACCACCCCATGCTGGGCGAGGCCGCTTGTCGCAACGCTGCCGGTCCCCTCGCGCGCGACGCGGGCGATTCGTTCCTTGATCTCGTTGGTGATGTGCGGGATGACCTGCACCGTCCCGCCCAGGTAGTCGCCACGCCGCTCCTTGGCGATGACGGCCTGGTACACGCGGCCGGTGGTGACATTGCTCGCCTGGGACAGGTTCTCGTCGATGAACCGCTCGTAGTGCCCCAGGTCAAGATCGGTCTCCGCGCCGTCATCGGTCACGAACACCTCGCCGTGCTGGTACGGCGACATCGTGCCGGGATCGATGTTGATGTAGGGGTCGAGCTTGAGAATGGAGACCGGGATGCCGCGGGCCTTCAGGATGCGACCGATCGAGGCGGCGGTGATCCCCTTCCCGAGCGAGGAGGTGACGCCACCGGTTACGAAGACATACTTCGCCATGGCTGAATCACGGGCCTGTTGCGAGAGCTGGCAGAGCGTGCGGGCTGCACGCGGGAAGGGATCGACCTTCACCCACCCGGGTCACGATGCTACCCCATTCCGTACGATGCCGGAGTGATTCAACGGGCCTGGGCGGCCATCCGACTCATCCACCCGGCGCCGGCCCTGGCCGTGACCGCGCTTTCGGCTGCCCTGGCGGCAATCCTCGCCCGCGAAGGCGTTGGGCCGGCGAACACCGCGGCCGTGATTCTGGTGACGGTCTCGATCGCCGGCTCGCAGGTGTTCACCGGCGCGACCAACGACCTGGCTGACCAGGCACGGGACGCCACCCTTCGCCCCGAGAAGCCGCTCGCCGCAGGCGATCTGTCGGCCTCGACCGCACTGTGGATCGCGGCCGCCGGACTGGCCATCCAGCTGGTGACGAGTGGTCGGCTCGGGACGCTCCCGCTCGCCCTCGGGGCGGTGGCCAGCGCCTCGGCCTTTGTCTATAACCTCTGGCTGTCGCGGACCCCGCTGTCGGTCGTGCCCTACGTGGTCAGCTTCGGGATCCTGCCGCTGTGGATCGGAACCGGGGTCGGGGTCCCCATCGAACGTGTCGCGCCGGCCGTGCTGCTGGTCGCTCCGTTCGCCGCGGCCGCCCACCTGGCGAACACCGTCCGCGACTTCGAGGCCGACGCCGCGGTTGGTTCGTATTGCCTGGCCCAGGTCCTGGGCAGGCAGGCGGCTCATCTCCTTGCGTTGGTCCTCGCTCTGGCGGTCGCCATCGGAGTGGCGGTCAGCTTCGTCGTGGCGGGGCAGCTGGACGCCGCGAGCATCGTGCTGGGTGTGCTCGGCCTGCTCGCGATCCTGCGGGGGTGGTCCGACCCGGACCGGCTGTGGCAGGGCATGCTCGCGGCGGCCGTCATGTGGACGATCGCCTGGGGGCTGGCCAGCGGGCCGGCCGTCTAGGGCCGGAGCGCCGGCCTAGATCGCGTCGTCGATCTCCCAGGGCTCGTCGTCGACCTCTTCGGTCAGCTTGAGCCAGACGAAGAGGCCGGCGAGGAC
>DASYGU010000238.1:0-3622 GCA_035999355.1 Candidatus Limnocylindria bacterium
CCCGTTCGGCGGGTTTCTGGACAGCACCCTGGACCGCACCGGCGAGGCCGTCGTCTACATCGGGATCGTGGCGTTCTGGCTGAGCGAGACCTCGTCGCCGTTCGTCCCGGTCATGCTGGCTGTGCTGGCCCTCAGCGGCTCGTTCCTGGTCAGCTACTCGAGCGCACGAGCCGAGGCAGCCGGCTTCACGGCCTCCAACGGGCTGGCGCCTCGCACCGAGCGCCTCGTGATTCTCGTCTTGGGGCTGGCCCTGGGCGGCCTCCGTGTCCCCCTTGCCCTTCCCCTGGCGATGGGACTCATCGCCATCCTCGCCTGGGCGACGGTCGTCCAGCGCATCTGGTTCGTACGCAAGCAGGCGGCAACGGCCGCCGAGCCCACCCTCATCAGTCCTGACAAGGAGAACTGACCAACATGGCCACCAAGATCCCAACTACCCCGGCGGCGGCCGTGAAGGCCAGCACCAACGGGCGCAACGGCAAGCGGCGCGCGGACGGAAAGGTCCGGGTCGCGATCGTCGGCGTGGGCAACTGCGCCTCAAGCCTCGTCCAGGGGCGCTACTACTACGAGAACGCGCGCCAGGGGGACAACATCCCCGGCCTCATGCACGTCGACCTGGGCGGCTATCACATCCGCGACATCGAGTTCGTGGCCGCCTTCGACGTGGACAAGAACAAGGTCGGCAAGGACCTGTCGGAGGCGATTTACGCCGCCCCGAACAACACGTACGTCTTCCAGCAGGTGCCCCACATCGGGGTGACCGTTGACCGCGGGATGACCCTCGACGGACTGGGCAAATACCTGTCCGAGATCATCGAGAAGTCGCCCGACGAGACCGCCGACGTGGTCGGCATCCTCAAGGAACGAGACGTCGATGTCGTGGTCTCCTACCTGCCGGTCGGCAGCGAGGACGCGACCAAGTGGTACGTGGAGCAGGCGCTCCAGGCCGGCGTCGCGTTCGTGAACGCGATCCCGGTGTTCATCGGTCGCGAGCCGTACTGGCAGCGCCGATTCGCCGAGGCCGGGCTGCCGGTGATCGGTGACGACATCAAATCCCAGGTGGGCGCCACGATCACGCACCGGGTCCTGACCCGGCTGTTCATGGATCGCGGGGTGCAGGTCGACCGCACCTACCAGCTGAACTTCGGAGGCAACACGGACTTCCTGAACATGCTCGAGCGTGAGCGGCTGGAGTCCAAGAAGATCAGCAAGACGAACGCGGTGACCTCGATGCTCGACTACGACATGAGCCCGGATGACGTCCACGTCGGCCCGAGCGACTACGTGCCGTGGCTCAAGGACCGCAAGTGGTGCCACATCCGGATGGAGGGCACGACCTACGGCGACGTCCCGCTCAATCTCGAGCTCAAGCTCGAGGTCTGGGACTCTCCGAACAGCGCCGGCGTCATCACCGATGCCATCCGCTGCGCCAAGCTGGGCCTCGACCGCGGACTGGCCGGCACCCTCGTCGCCCCGTCGTCGTACTTCATGAAGTCCCCGCCGCTCCAGATCCACGACGACGTGGCTCACGAGCGGGTCGAGGCGTTCATCCGGGGCGAGGACAACGAGACGCTGGTCGGCACCGAGGTGAAGACCCCGTCGAAGCGGCGCGCCGCGAAAGCGAAGGCGTTCGCGCGTCGCTAGGCTGCCGGGAGTGGCAGTCGGGCAGACCGTGACCGGATCTCCGCGGCAGCGTTCCGCCCGCCAGGTCGAGCGCGGCCGTGAGCGGGTCACGTACTGGGCCTACCGCACCGCGGAGAAGGCGTTGAGCACGCTGCCGCGCGGGCTCGTGGTTCCCGGCGCGGTGGCGGTCAGCAACGGCGCCTACGACCTGGCCGGGGCCAAGGGCGCGCTGGTGCGGGCCAACATGGCCCAGGCCCTGGGTCTGCCGGTCGACGACCCCCGTGTCTCGCGGGCGGCGCGGCATGCCTTCCAGAACTTCGGCCGCTACCTGATCGAGGTGATGCGGCTGCCCGTCCTGGACCCGGCCGATGCCCGCCAGCGGGTGACGTTCGTGGGCTGGGAGGACCTGGCCGCGGCCCAGGGGACGGAGGGCAAGGGCGTGCTCATCTGTGCCGTCCATGTCGGCGCGATGGACCTACTCGCCCCGGCCGTGATGGTCGAAGGCGAGAAGCTGAGTGTCGTCGGCGACGACACGACCTATGGCCGCCTCTACGACCACCTGGCCGCGATCCGCGGCGTCCACGGCGTGGATGTCATTGGCTGGCGGAACCTCCGCCGCCTGTACAAGGTGCTCCAGGACGGCGGCAACCTCGTCCTGCTCTGCGACGGCCCCTACCGACCCGGCGACGTCCCGGTCGAGTTCTTGGGCGCGCCCACCACGCTCCCGGCGGGACCGGCGGTGCTGTCGGCGCGCACCGGGGCCGCCATCCTGCCCATCGGCGCCCGTCGCACGCCCGACGACCGGCTCGAGGCCTGGGGGCTGCCCGTCATCCGGGCCACGAGCACAGAGCCGGCCGAGATCTACCGAGCCACCCAGGCCCTGGCCGATGCCCTGGGCTCGGTCATCGCCGCCGATCCGGGCCAGTGGTACATGTTCCGTCCCGTCTGGCCGCAGACCGACGCCGAGCGCGCGGCTGCCGCGGCCGCCCTGGCGCGGGCCCGCGCCGGCGAGGACTGGTCCGCGCCCGCCGGATGAGCCGATGAGCTACGGGCCGCGGGACGCGCTGGTCCGCGCGGGCCTGGAGCTGGGCGATGCGTTCGTCGGCATCCTGCCCACCGGCGCGGCGTATGGCCTCGCCGACCTCCTGGGCAGCGCATGGTTTCGTGCCGCCACCGGGCGGCGGCGGCTGGTGGCGGCCAATCTCGCGCGCGTGAACGAGGCGATCGGCCGCCCGTTGGAGGGCGCCGCCGCCCGCGACCAGGTGCGCGCCGCGTTCGTGGCCCACGCCCGCTACTACCTCGAGGTCGCGCGTCTCCCCCGCCACGCCCATCGGCATCGGGACAACTCGTTGATCTGGGAGGGCGGGCCCGATCTGGCGGCCCTGCTCGACAAGGGCGGCATCGTGGGCGTATCGGCCCACTACGGAAACTTCGAGCCCGCGGCGGTGTGGATGCAGGAGCACGGTCTGCGGTGGGTCACCCCGGTCGAGGCGATCGAGCCCAGGGCGCTGTTCGACTACCTCCGCTCGCGTCGGGGAGCGGGCAGCGCGAGTGGCGAATTGGTCGCCGCTCCGGGGGCCGCGCGGCGCGTGCTCGAGGGCCTCCGCCACCACGAGATGGTGGCCATCGCCGCCGACCGTGACGTGGGCACGGCTACGGTAGAAGTGGAGTTCTTTGGCCACCCGGCGCGCATGCCCTCCGGACCCGCGACGCTCGCGCTGCTGACCGGGTCGCCGGTCGTGATCATCACCCTGCGCCGGACGGGCCACGGGCAGTTCGTGGCCTGGAGCGAGCTGATCCCGTGGTCGCCGACCGGCGACCGGCCGGCCGACATCCAGACCCTGACCCAGCGCATCACCGAAGCGCTGGCCCGTCATATCAGCGAGGCACCGGACCAGTGGTGGGGATCGTTTCAGCCGGTGTGGGACGACCTGACCCCCGGGACGGTCCAGGCCTGATGGACCGATCCCCCTCGGCTGGAGACCGCGGCAAGGCCGACCTC
>DASYGU010000259.1:0-5785 GCA_035999355.1 Candidatus Limnocylindria bacterium
CAGCCTCGAGGCCACGGGGCGCGCGCGCTGCAGCCTGCAGGGTGGCCCGGCCCTCCCGATCGTGGCCAAACGCTACGACGCCCCGCCGGGGCCGGGTGGCGGATTCGTCGATGCCGTTGCCACCGCGGCGACGAGTAGCACCGGGGCGGTGGATGCGACGAACGTCCTGGGCTACGGCGGCCGGACCCCCGCCACCGAGGCCAATCCCGGTCCCGTCGTCGAGCTCTATGGACCGGGCGCCAAGGCCAACAACGACAGCTCGTTCCGCGGGTTCGTGGCCCTCGACGTTCGCAACTTCCAGTCGGTGTTCTCGCGGGTCTACTACAACGGGGTCACCGCGGGCACGAACGCAAACACCCTGAAGAACATGCAGGGCGACTACATCCTCACCGGCTATCCCGGTCCGGGATTCCCGTCGATCACCTCGCCCGCGGACCCGAACGACCAGGTCGCCGTGATGTCGGGCAACAGCTCGGCCATGGTGCTCGGGAACTTCAGCCAGGTCTACGAGCCGGGCGATCGGGTCATGCTCGCGGTCTACAACGGCACGGTGATGGAGATCCCGGACTTCGCCATTACCCCACCGAGCTTCATCAGCCTGGCCTCGACCACGAGCTCGCCGGTCACGGGGCCCACGTTCACGGTCTCGCGCAACGCGTCGTTCAACAGCACGGTCACGCTCCATCTCCACGGGGATCACCTGGCGCCGAACCCCGCCCACGACCTGATCCCCGGTGAGCCGCCGACCAACGCGGCGCCGACGGCGGGGCACATGAACCAGCCCGTGTGGTCCACGAACGTGTTCATCCCCAGCGCCGGCGGCACGAACGTGGTCATGCAGTCGATCTCCACCAACGCCGTTCCGGCCGGGATCTACACGGTCTGGCTGGAAGGCCATTCGGGCAATCCGTACTTCCAGACCCGCCGTCAGCCCACCGCCGTTCGGATCGGTGGCGCCGTCCGCGACTTCAGCCTCACGAATTCGATCGCCTACGGCGACATCCCAAGCCTGGGAGGCTCGACCAACCTCTCGCTCTACGTCTCGACCACGAGCTCGAGCAGCACCCGATGGGGACCCACTGGGACCGCGGTCAGCCTGAGCGTGGATGCCGGAACGTTCACCGACTGCAGCTACGGCGTCGCCAGCATCAATCCCGGCCAGCTGACGATCTCGCCGGCGAGCGTGACGCCTTCCTCGAGCGGAAACGGGGCGGCCGCGACGCTGACCATCAACTCGCTCGGCCTTGCCCCGGGCTGCTACGCCTTCACCGTCCGGGGGACCGGGACCAACGGCGCCGGCCAGCCGGTCACCCACCTGCTCCAGGTCACGTTCACGGTGGCCACGTCCTCGGGCAGCGGTCAGTACGTGGACATCATCGGCTTCACCGTTTTCGACATCACCAATGCCGATTCGAACTCGATCAGCGGCCGGGCCGTCAGTCCGATCGCCGCTGACCCGAACGACCCTGTGCTGCGCCGAGCGCAGCGCGCCCGCCTCGTCCCCTGGTAACCCGCATCAAGGAGCCTCGTCGTGGAATATGAGTACACCGACCGTCATCGTCGACGGTCAACCCTCTACATCGTCGTCGGCGTGTTCGCGGCCCTCGTCGTGGGCGCGATCGTCCTGGTCACACTGCAGGCCAGCCCCCTCCTCGCCGAGCCGGTCGAGATGCGGGTGGTGGTCGTTGCCGCTCAAGACATCGCCGCCCGCAAGCCGATCGAGGAAGGAGACGTCGTCACCCGGAGCGTGGCCGCCGATCCGACCAACGACTCCGCCTACACCCTCATCGAGGATGTCCTGGGACGGGTCAGCAGCGTTCCGATCCTGGCTGGCCAGCTGGTGACTCGCAACGCTCTGGCCTCGACCTCGGCGGGACAGTCCTACGCGATCCTCGACGCCGGGGAGACGTTCGACCCGAACGGGCCCGACCTGCGCGCGGTGTCCGTCAGCGTGCCGGACGACCGGGCGGTGGCGGGCACCCTTACACCGGGCCAGCGGGTCGACCTGCTCGTGACCCTGGCGATCAACCCCGAGATCGGGGTCGTGGTCGAGGAGCCAGCGGCCAGTGCAGAGCCCGCCGCGGGCGAGGCGGCTCCGTTCATCGCCGGTCCGTCGACCAAGGTGACGCTGCAGATGCTCACTGTGCTCGCCCGGAACGGGTCCATCTACATCCTCCGAACCGATCTGGCCACTGCCGAGCGGATTGCCGAGCTCGCTGCCGCGGGAGGCCAGTTCACGCTGGCCCTCCGCGCCGACGAGGACGTTCGGACGGCCGAGACGACGGGATCCACCCTGGACATGCTGCTCGCCGAGTTTGGCTTCCCGATCCCGGAGCCCCCGAACCTGGAGGGCCAGGGAGCGGGCAACTGATCAGCCGCGACGAGGCGGTGAGGGCCCCGGCGTCGCCACGGGCGGCGCCGGGGCTCGGTTCTAGCTAGGGCTCGTTCTCCAACAGCCGCGACAGCGCGGCGTGCACCTGGTCCTGGGTCTGGCGCAACGCGGCAGATCCATCGATCACGACGTCGGCCGCGGCGACCATCTCTTCCGCGCTTCGCTGGTTCGCCAGCCGGCGCTCGGCATCAGCCGCGGACATGCCCCGTTGCGCGACGCGGTCGAGAGCGTCCTCCGGTCGGCAGACCACGACCCAGATCTCGTCACAGCGCTCGCGGAGCGGTGACTCGAGCAGCTTGATCGCCTCCACCACCGCGACTGCGGTCTCAGCCGCCTCGAGGGCGGCGAGCCGGTCCCGAACCCGGTCGCGGACCGCCGGGTGGACAATGGCCTCCAGGTCCGCGAGCGCCTGCGGATCTCCAAACACCAGCCGGGCGAGGGCCGCGGGCTCATCGGTCCCAAACCGGGCGTGGATCGCCGCGCCGGCGTTCGGATCGGTCTCACGGACTTCGCGCGCCACCTCGTCGGCGTCGATCGTGGCCGCACCCCGTTCGTGGAGCATCGCCGCCACGGTGCTCTTCCCGCACCCGATCCGGCCGGTCAGGCCGATGACCTTCATCGCCCGGCCACCATCGGCGGCGCCGGCTGGCAATGCGGGCAGAAGTGGGTCGCCCGGGTGTTGACCACGATCCGCTCGATTCGGTGGCCGCAGCGGAAGCACGGCTCGCCGGTCCGCCGGTAGACCCGCATCCGCTCAGCGGCGAGGCCGGGCTCGCCGTCCGGATCGACGTAGTCGCGGTACGACGCGCCGCCACCGGCCAGTCCCTCGCGCAGCGACGCGCGGATGGCGCGATGCAGCCGCGCGATCTCCACCTCGGTCAGGGTGTCGGCTCGGCGCAGCGGGTGGAGCCGTGCTCGCCACAACGCCTCGTCGGCGTAGATGTTGCCCACCCCGGCGATGAACGTCTGGTCCAGGAGCAGGGTCTTCAGCCGGGCGCTCCGTCGCCGGAGTCGGGCCGCGAGGCGTGCGGCAGTGAACGACGGGGCGAGCGGCTCCGGACCGTGCTTCGAGAACACGTCCGCCACCCGGCGTCGGCCGCGCCCCGGATAGAGACCAATCCGCCCGAACTTGCGGGCATCCCGAAAGCGGAGCTGGCGGCCGTCGGCGAGCTCGAGCACGACCCGGGCGTGCGGGTCCGGCGCGGCCCCCGGGGCGGCCACGATCAGCGCGCCGCTCATCCGGAGCGCCACCGTCAAGACACGACCATCGTCGAGGTACAGGACGACCGACTTCGCGCGCCGGCCGACCCGCTCCACCACCCCACCCACGATTTCGATCGCGAACCGTTCGGGGGGCTGGGGAAAGGCGATCGTCCGACCCCAGAGCACCTCCGCCCCGCTGATCTCGGCACCCGGCAGCCGGGTCTGGAGCCGCCGGGCGACGGTCTCGACCTCGGGCAGCTCAGGCATCGGCCAGGACCACAGCCGGATCCTCCTCGGCCAGCGCCGCGTGATCGACCTCAAGCACGCGGTAGCCGCCATCGGCGGGCACCAGCCGGTCCATTCGATCCCAATCGGTCCCGACCTTGAGGTCAACGGTGAGCGGGACGTCGAGCGGTAGCGCGGCTTCCATCGTGGTCGAGGCCAGGGTGGCGAGCTCGTCCCGCTCGTCGGCATCGGTCTCGAAGACGAGCTCGTCGTGGACCTGGAGCAGCATCCGGGACCGCAGGCCGCGCTCCTGCATGGCGGCGTCCAGCCGGACCATCGCGATCTTGATGCCATCCGCCGCCGTGCCCTGGATGGGCATGTTGATCGCCATCCGCTCCCCCGCCGCGCGGAGCGAGAAGTTCCGGGCGGTGAGCTCGGGCAGGTAGCGGCGGCGACCGAGGAGGGTGGTCACGTACCCCTGGTCCCGGGCCAGGATCCTGATCTCGACCGTGTAGCGACGGATCCCCTCGTAGGCGGCGAAGTAGTCGCTGATGAACGTGCCGGCGGTTTCTCGATCGATGTGGAGCCGCTCGGCCAGGCCGAAGTCGCTCATCCCGTAGGCGACCCCGAAGTTCACCATCTTGGCCATCGAGCGCTGTTCGGGAGTCACGTCCTCGGGCGCGATGCCCAGGACACGGGCCGCCGTGGACCGATGGATGTCCTCGCCGGCGGCAAACGCGGCGGTCAGCCCCGGGTCGCCCGAGACGTGGGCGAGGATCCGGAGCTCGACCTGCGAGTAGTCGGCGGCCAGCAGGAGCTTCCCGGGCGGGGCCACGAACACCCGGCGGATCCGCCGGCCGAGGGCGGTCCGGATCGGGATGTTCTGGAGGTTCGGATCGGTGCTCGACAGCCGACCGGTGGCGGCGACGGCCTGCGAATAGGTGGTGTGCAGCCGGCCTTCGGGGTCCACCAAGCCGGGCAGCGCATCGGCGTAGGTGGACTTCAGCTTGGCGATCTGGCGATGCTCGAGGATGAGGCCCACGACCTCGTGCTTGTCCTTCAGCTCCTCGAGGACCGAGGCGTCGGTCGAGCGCGCCGTCTTCGTCCGCTTCGCGGAAGGCAGGCCAAGCTCGTCGAACAGCACGGTCTCGAGCTGGCGAGGCGAACCGATGTTGAAGGCGTGGCCCACCAGCTCGGTGATCCGCCGCTCGAGGCCATCCAGCTGGTCCGCGAACTCCTCGGACATCGCGTTCAGCGCATCGCGGTCGATCAGGACGCCGGCGGCCTCCATCCGGGCCAGGACCGGGACGAGGGGCATCTCGACCTCGTGGAACAGGTTGGTCAGACCGATGTCGGCCAGGTCCGATTCGAGGGCCGGCAGCGCGAGCAGGGCGAGGAGCGCCTCGCCTGCCGCGCGGCGGGCAACCACCGGCTCCTCGCCGCCCGACTCGGGGGTCACCGCCCGCGGCGGGACCTCGGCCCCGAAGCGCTGGGCGGCAAGGTCCTCGATCGACTGCGCGCGCAGCGCCGGATTGACCATGTACGAGGCGACCAGCGTGTCGCGGTTCTCGCCGGACACGGCCATCCCGCGCTGGAGAAGCTTGGTGTGAAGCGGCTTCAGATCGTGACCGATGAGCGGGCGGTCATCCCGCAAGAACCACCGCGGGAGGGGTTCGTCGCCGCCCGCCCGCAGGTACCAGCTCGTGCCGTCCGCCCCGGCCAGGGCCAGGCCCAGCAACGGCCGATCGACGAGCCGGCCGCTCCCCATCGCGACCCCGATGCCCACCTCGTCGCCATGCGCGGCCAGCCACGCCTCGAGCTCGAGCCGATCGGCGTCGTCGGCCACCAGCCGGGGGTCGACCTGCTCGATCGCGCCCTTCGGGTCTGATCTCGGATCCGGGAGGCTGGCCGCGCTCCGGCGTCGCTCGTGGACGACCGGGGTCTCCCCGGTCTCCGTCATGGGAG
>DASYGU010000265.1:0-9349 GCA_035999355.1 Candidatus Limnocylindria bacterium
CGATCCGGTACGCGGAGAACCCGCCGAAGCGCTACCAGGACGTCTATCCGTTCGACTTTCGGGGCCCCGACCGTGATGCCCGGGTGGCGCTGTGGGAGGCGTGGCGCGAGCTGGTCCTGACCTGGGCCGCGCGCGGCGTGCGCATCTTCCGGGTCGACAACCCGCACACCAAGCCGGTCGTCTTCTGGGCATGGCTCATCCGCGAAGTCCAGGCCCGCTACCCCGACGTCATCTTCCTGGCCGAGACCTTCACCCGCCACAAGCCGATGCGGCTGTACTCCAAGGCGGGGTTCACCCAGTCGTACACCTACTTCACCTGGCGGACCGATGCGAAGTCGCTCCGGAAATACTTCACCGAGCTGACGCTGACCGAGATGCGTGAGTACTACCGCGGCAACATCTTTCCCAACACGCCGGACATCAACCCCCATTACCTGGCTCGGGGTCGCCCGACGTTCGTGAGCCGCCTCGTCCTGGCCGCCACCCTGTCGGGCCTGTACGGCATCTACTCCGGTTTCGAGCTGCTCGAGCATCGCCGGATCGGCCGGACGGAGGAGTACGCCGACAGCGAGAAGTACGAGATCGTGACGCGGGACTGGGATGCGCCCGGGAACCTGAACGGGCTCATCGCCCAGCTGAACGGCCTGCGAGCCGCGTGGCCCGCGCTCCGCCGGACGGAGACGCTGCGATTCGAGCCCGTTCGCGGCACGCGAACCCTGTTCTACCGGAAGGCGCTGCCGGTCGGTCGCATCGACCTGCTCTCGGAGGAGCCGACCCGCTGGCGGCAACCGGTCTGGGTGGCGGTCAACGTCCAACCCACGCGTTCGGAACAGGCGGTCTTGCGGCCCACCTGGTCGGAGGTCGGTATCGATCTCTCCCGCCCGTATCGGTACACCGACCTGCTGACCGGGAAAACCCGCGAACGACGGGGACGAACGATCACCGTCACCCTCGGTCCTGATCGGCAGTTCGTCATCTTCACGATCTCTCAGGATCCCGGGCCGAAGGCGGCTGCGCGTCCGGCACGCCGCCCACGCCGGCCGGAGCGCGACCGAGGCCCCGAGAATCGCGGCGAACGGAGGCCCTGACCGATGCCGCTCCCCGGGCTGACGTTCCTCGGTCACTCCACGGTCCTGATCGAGCTGGAGGGGCTTCGGATCCTGACCGATCCGATCCTCGTCGATCGGCTCATGTTCCTGGCTCGCGTCGTCCGCCCGGTCGATCCGGCCCTGTTTGCCGACATTGACCTCGTCCTGCTGAGCCACCTCCACATCGACCATTTCGATCGCCGGTCGCTGGCCAGGATCAAATCCGAGCCGGAGATCGTGACCTGCCCGGGCGGCGCCGGTCTCCTCCGGAGCTGGGGCTGGTCCCGGGTGAAGGAGCTGGCTCCCGGCGAAACGCACCAGGTCGGCCCGGTTCGGATCACGGCGACTCCCGCCGATCACCCCGGCTTCCGCCCGCCCTTCGGGCCCCCCGGAACGGCGGTGGGGTTCGTCATCGAGTCGGGCCAGGCTCGACTGTACTTCGCCGGTGATACCGATCTCCTCCCGGAGATGGAAACCATGATCGAGGGCGAGCTCGACGTCGCCTTCCTGCCGATCAGTGGCTGGGGTCCGCGGCTGGGGCCCGGCCACATGAACCCGGCTCGCGCCGCAGAGGCCGTCGTGAGACTCCGGCCACGGTTCGCGGTGCCCATCCACTGGGGCACACTGTGGCCGTACGGTTTCGGCCGGTTCACGGCCGACCGGCTGGAAGGTCCCCCGGCCGAGTTCGTCGCCAGCCTCGACGAACGGGCGGACTCCACCAATGCCAGGGCGTTGATCGCCCGCCCCGGCGAGCGGGTACCCTTCGTTCCCTGACCCCCCGCCCCCGTCTTGAGGTTTCCGACGCCCGTGAGCTCCTGGTTCCGCCGCACCGCCGCCGCCTACCGCGCCCAGGCCCACGCCCTCCGTCGCCTGCGCCCAACCCCGCTCGGCGTGCTCGTTCGCGTCCTCCTGTCGGTGGTCTCCGCCTGGCTGAGCCTGCTGATCACGATCGCCCTCGCGCCGGGCATCGATCGCGAGCCCGGGACCTCGGTCCTGCTCGCGGTGGCGGCCATCGGGGCAGCGGACTTCCTGATTCGGCCCCTCCTCCTGGCGGCCGTCCTGCCCATCGGCTTCATCGCCGTCTTCGCCGTCGGCTTCCTGTATCGCGCGGCGTCGTTCTTCTTCATCCTGCCGCTCATCGGCTTCGATCTCGGCGGCTTTGGCAGCGCCCTGGTGGGGGCCGGGATCTACGCCCTGGTCAGCACGATCTTCGGCGGCATGGTCGGAATGACGGACGAGGAGTCGTACGGCCAGCGGGTCGTCAACCAGGTGATCAAGGACCAGGAGAACGTCCCCCACAGCGACGTGCCGGGGGTCGTCGTGATCCAGGTCGATGGCCTGGCGTTCCCGCTCCTGGCGGCCCAGGTCCGCGCCGGCACCCTCTCCAACCTGTCGCGATGGATCCGGTCAGGGTCGCATCGGATGATGGAGTACACGGCGGACCTCCCGTCCCAGACGTCCACCGGCCAGGCCGGGCTGCTCCACGGCAACGCGGCCGGGATTCCTGCCTTCCGGTGGTACGAGAAGGAGCGGCGCCGAATGATGGTCTCCAACCGCCCGGCTGACGCCGCCGAGATCGAGGCCAGGATCAGTGACGGAAACGGTCTGCTGGCCAATGGCGGCGCCTCGATCGACAACATGTTCTCCGGCGACGCGACCCATGTGCGGATGGTCATGAGCAAGCTGCACAGCAACTTGGACAAGGCAGGTCGCGATCGGAGCATGTACTACTTCCTGCTCAATCCGTACAGCATCGGTCGGACCATCGTCCGGACCATCGGCGAAATCGGCAAGGAGCTGTACCAGGGCTGGCAGCAGCGACGGCGTGGGATCGAGCCGCACATGCACCGCGGCCTGAAGTTCGCCGGCCTGCGAGCCATGACCAACGTCTTCCTCCGTGACCTCAACCACGCCCTCGTCGCCGAGCAGATGTTGCGCGGAACGCCGGTGATGTATTGCGACTTCGTGGACTACGACGACATCGCCCATCACGTCGGACCCGAGCGGCAGGAGGCGCTTCAGTCGCTGTCGGGGATCGACCGCTCCATCGGGCGCCTGGAGCGGATGGTGCCCGACTGCCCGCGGCCGTATCGGTTCGTGATCGTCTCCGACCACGGCCAGAGCCAGGGCGCGACGTTCCGCCAGCGCTACGGCGAGACGATCGAGGAGTGGCTGCACAAGCAGATCGGCGCCGACGTCACCCGGACCGCCACCGCCCCGGTCGAAGAAGTGGGCCGGATGTCCACCGTCCTGACCGAGGCCACCTCCGCCGATGGCGCCACCGCCGCCCTCGGGAGGCGCGCGCTCAGGGGCAGCATGGACGACGGCGCGGTGGAACTGGGGGTCCTTGGTGACGAGGCGGCGAAGGAGCCTTCTGGTGAGCTGCCCGACCTCGTGGTCTGCGCCTCGGGCAACCTGGGGCTGGTGTACTTCGGCGTCGCCGAACACCGCATGTCGCTGCCCGAGATCGAGGCTGCCTTCCCGGGCATGATGGACAAGCTCGTCGCCCACGACGGTATCGGCTTTGCGCTCGTCCGATCCGGGGACGGCCATCCGCTCGCCATCGGCCCGGACGGCCGCCATGATCTCTCCGATGGGAGCGTGACCGGCACCGATCCGGTCGCCCAGTTCGGTCCTGACGCACCGGATCAGCTGCGCCATCTCGACGGCATCGATCACGTGGGCGACCTCGTCCTGATCAGCCGCCTCGACACGGGCACCGACGAGGTCGCCGCCTTCGAGGAACTCATCGGCAGCCATGGCGGGATGGGCGGGTGGCAGACTCAGCCGTGCCTGGTCTATCCCGCGGACTGGCCCGCGCCGGACGGACGCCTGATGGGCGCCCCGGCCGTTCACCGGCAGCTGAAGCGCTGGATCGCCGCCGAGCAGGGCTAAGGCAGGCGGGTGGGCATCTTCGACGGCGTCCTCGGGATCTTCAGCCACGATCTGGGGATCGATCTCGGGACGGCGAACACGCTGGTCACGGTCCGGCACAGGGGAATCGTGATCAGCGAACCCTCGGTCGTGGCCATGGAGACACGGACGAAGCGGGTCCTGGCCATCGGCGCCGAGGCCAAGCGGATGGTGGGTCGTACGCCGGCCAACATCGTCGCCATTCGCCCGCTCCGCGACGGCGTCATCAGCGACTTCGACGTGACGGAGCAGATGATCCGGTACTTCATCGAGAAGGTGCACGACCGCTATTTCAGGATTCCGCGTCCGCGGGTCCTGGTCGGGATCCCGTCGGGCGTGACCGAGGTCGAAAAGCGGGCCGTCCGGGACGCCACGCTGAATGCCCATGCCCGGTGGGCGCGGCTGATCGAGGAGCCGATGGCCGCCGCCATCGGCGCCGGACTGCCGGTCAGCGAGCCGTCCGGATCGCTCATCGTCGACATCGGCGGAGGGACGACCGAGGTTGCGGTCATCTCGCTGGGCGGGATCGTGGTCAGCCGGTCGATCCGGATCGGTGGCGACGAGATGGATCAGGACATCGTCAACTTCGCGCGTCGCGAGTACAACCTGCTGATGGGGGAGCGGACCGCCGAAGAGATCAAGATCGCGGTTGGATCGGCCTACGCCGACCTCAACCCGCGGACGGTCACGTTCCGCGGTCGGGACCTGCTGACCGGCCTGCCGAGGAGCGTGGAGGTCAGCAGCGAGCAGATTCGGGAGGCTCTCGAGCCGTCGGTGGCCGCCATCATCCAGGCCATTCGGGACACGATCGAGGAGACACCACCCGAGCTGGTGGCCGACATCATGGACCAGGGAATCGTGCTCGCCGGCGGCGGGGCGCTGCTGGCCGGCCTCGACCGCCGGACGGCGGAGGCGACCCAGATGCCGGTCCATGTCGCGGATGACCCGCTGACCTGCGTCGTGCGCGGGACCGGCCGGGTGCTCGAGGAGCTGGACACCCTCGAACGCGTGCTCATCACCGAGCAGTACACGCGCGCCCCGCGGTAAGGCGGACGTGCGCGGGGCCTCCTTTCCCAGCGGCACTCCGGGGGCCGGTCCGCATCGGCGAACGGGGAACGGACTGCTGTGGGCGGTGCTGGTCGCCGTGTCGCTGGGGCTCGTCATCGTCTCGGGCACCGAGCCGGCTCGATCGGTCCAGGAGCTGACCGCCGGCGCCCTGGCTCCGGTCCACGCCGCCATCGCCGGCATCGGCGACGGCATCGCGGACGTGGTCGAGACGGTCGGGGCGATCGACCGCCTCCGGGCCGAGGCCGAGGAGCTGCGGAGCACGCTGGCAGGGGCCGAGCAGCGGATTGCCGAGCTCCAGGAGGCGGCTCGCGAGAACGCCCAGCTTCGGTCGTTGCTCGGGCTGCAGGCGGTCCTCGGCTGGGATCTCGTCCCTGCCCGGGTGGTCGCGGCCGGGACCGGGGCCGTCAGCTGGGAGGTCGCGATCGACGTCGGACGCGACGACGGGGTTCGAACCGGCATGCCGGTGGTCGGTGCCGCCTCGGGCGGCGGGGCGCTGGCCGGAATTGTGGTCCAGTCAGGTTTGGATCGCTCCGTCGTCCAATTGACCGTGGATCCCCGGTCGCGGGTCGTGGCCCGCGACCAGCAGACCGATGCGCTCGGGGTGGTCCAGGGTCAGCCCGGCGGCCAGCTGGTCATGACCCAGGTGGCCGTGACCGACGAGGTCGCCGTGGGTGACACGATCATCACCGCCGGTCTGGAGCTCGCCGAGGTGGCGGCGTCGCAGTATCCGCGGGGTTTGCTGATCGGGACGGTCTCGGCGCTCGAGACCGATGCCAACGGCCTGACCCGCACCGTCTTCGTTCGACCGGCGCTCGACCCGCGCGCCGTCGAATGGCTCATGGTCGTCCGCTCGGCGGCCCCCGAGGCCTCGCCACAGCCCTGAGGTCCGGCCGGGGTTCCCCGGCTCCACGCCTGCCTGCCGATCTCGGCTGGTGACCGCGCGCACATGGCCCTTAGGTCCGGCGATGCGCGGACCATCGCCCCATGGGCGTCATCCGATGCGGTGCGTAGGGTCAATTCTGAACTCATCTGCCCGTTATCTGAACTCATCTGCCCCTCTAGGAGACTCTGTTGCACGAGCGAGCGCTGCCTGATCCTTGGCGGCTGGCCCTGGTCCTGGGGCTGGCGTTCGCACTGGCCGTATCGGCCGTCTTCCATCCGATTCCCGTGCGGGGTGCCGCCGTCGGCCAGAAGGTCGTCGTCATCGTCGGCCCGGTGGGCGGCGGCTCCATTCAGACCAACTACCTGAACAAGGGCGAGGCCATCGCCGACGCGGCCGAGGCCCGCGGCGCCACCGTCGTCCGGGTCTTCTCGCCGAACGCGACCTATGCCGCGGCCCGCGCAGCGGTCAGCGGGGCGAATGTCATCGTCTATATCGGCCACGGCAGCGGGTTCCCGAATCCCTACGCCGGCACCAACCAGCCGAACTTCAACAACGGATGGGGTCTGAATAAGGACACGAGCCACGGCCATCAGCACGTCATCGGCACGTCGCTGGTGTACTGCGGCGAGGCGGTGCTCGAAGGGAAGGCCTCATACGCGGGATGCACCGGGGGCAAGATCAACCCGGCCCCCAACTTCGTGATGGTCTACTCGAACGCCTGCTATGCGCCGGGCGCCGGTGAGACCGAGCAGGTGGCCGTGAGCAGCGAGGCCACGGCGCTCGCCCGCGTTTCGAACTACTCCCGCCCGATCCTGGCGCTGGGCGGCACCTACTTCGCCACCGACCTTGGCTCCAAGTCGCTGGTCGAGACCATCCTCGACAACCCGAACGCCGGCTGGGGCCAGATCTACACCATGGCCTCGGCCTACGTGTCCGGCGCGGTGAAGACGTTCGTCCACCCCAAGTTCTCGACCATGCAGGCCTGGCTCCAGAAGAGCTCCGGCCCCGGCCCCTCGGTCAGCTACTTCAACGCGTTTGCCGGTGACCCAAGTCGCACGCCGGCCGGCGGAACCGGCGCGCCGGTGCCCGACCTGGCGAAGCCAAAGGTCACGGCCTCCTCACCGTTCACCTTCCAGACCGGTGTCTCGCCGTCGGCCGACGTGACCGCCACGTTCGACAAGTCAATGGTCGGCCTCGACGACTGGAACGGGATGGAGCTGTACGAGGCCAGCGACCCGGGCGACGCCATGGATGCATCGGTGAGCTGGGACGAGGGATCGCGGACCGTCACCCTGCACCCGGACAGCTCACTCCAGCCTGACACCTGGTACGTGGTCAATTTCGGCGACGACGTCGAGGACATCTGGGGCAACCCGCTGGGCGACGCCAGCTGGGGCTTCCGGACCGGCGGTGGCTCGAGCCCGGTGCCGGCGGCGACCGTGTACGGACCGAGCACGCCGCTGTGGTTCAACCCCGGCACCTATGTCGGGCGAAAGGTCGACGCGTACGGCCATGTGACCTCCTCCAAGTCCGGGACGCTGTCAGCCACCTCGTCGGCGCCGACCGCCCAGAAGGGCGTCCTGCCCGGCCAGAGCGGCACGTGGTACCTGATCACGGCCGGCCTGTGGTCCGGGATGTGGATCCAGGAGTCGGCCGGCACCGTCCTGGGCACCCCGCCACCGCCACCGCCGGCGCCGATCGCGACCTACAGTCCGCCGCAGTCCCTGTGGTTCGCCCCGGGCACGTACGTCGGACGCCAGTTCAATGCCTACGGCGCCGTCGTCGCATCGAAGTCGTACACGCTGGGTGTCGCGTCGGCGGCCCCGACCAGCATCAAGAGCACGGTCCTTACCCAGAGCGGGGTCTGGTACTACATCACCGCCGGCGTGTGGGGTGGGTACTGGGTCCAGGAGACGGCTGCCACCACGCTCGGCACGCCGCCGCCTCCGCCGCCCGGGACCGAGGTCTACAGCCCGGCCAAGACCCTGGTCTTCGCCGCCGGCACGTATGTGGGCCGCAAGTTCGATGCCAGTGGCAACGTGACGGCCACCAAGTCGTACACCCTGGCCGTCTCCTCGGCCGCCCCGACCAGCCAGAAGGGGCCGATCCCGAACCAGACCGGCAACTGGTACCTGATCACGGCCGGCGTGTGGGCCGGGTACTGGATCCAGGAGTCACCGGGCACGACGCTCGCCCCGTAGCGAGCTGACGTCCCCCGTCCGGGAACGACGGAGACGGGACCCGGCCCGGAGATTCGTACCATGGTCACCGCACCGGATCGGCCGGTACGGTGCCCAGCGCTGAGGTCTGGTGCAGTCGGAGGGACTGCCCCTCGCGCTACGAGAGCTCTCGCCCGATGACTCGACCGGCTTCCATCGTCCGCTCCCTGGTTGCCACCGCCCTCGCCGTGGCAACCGTGGCCGGCGCGCCTGCTCCGCTCCCCGTCGCTGCCTCCTCGCCGCCCTCCTCGGCCTGGACCGTTCCCGCCGAGCTCCCGAACGCCCCGATCCGGCTCGACGACGGCACCGTGCTCCCGATGCCGCCGGCGGGCTACCTCAGCCGCCCGTCGGTGCCCGCCACGCTCGATGCCGAGCACGCTGACGACCCGCTCGCCTTCACTCCGGGTGGTCGACCGACGGTCGACCTTGCCATCCTCGGTGCCTCCATCGCCACCGACGGCGCGCCATCGGTCTTGTCGCTTGGGCTGGCCAACCCGACGACCAGCGCCGCGGCCGACCTGACGGCGCTTCCCAACGGGCTGAAGCGCGAGGTCTTCGGGTTCCTACCGTACTGGATGCTCGACGCCGGAACCCTCCAGTGGATGCAGTACCAGCTCGTCTCGACGATCGCCTACTTCGGGGTGGCGGCCAAGCCGGACGGGACGCTGGCCACCTACGCCACCGGCTGGACCGCGTGGAACAGCTCGGCCATGACCGGCGTCATCAACGCCGCGCACGCGCGGGGCGTGAAGGTCGTCCTGTCGGTCACGATGATGGCCTACGACGGCGGCGCCCAGCAGGCCGCGCTCCTCGGCAGCGCCGCGAACCGGGTGAAGCTGATCAACGCGATCGTGGCCACGGTGCGCGCTCGGAACGCTGACGGCGTGAACCTCGACTTCGAGCCGGTCGCGGTCGCCCAACGCGATCAGTACACCTCGTTCGTCCGGCAGCTCAAGGCGGCCCTCGTGGCGGCCGGAGCGGGGTCGCGGCTGACGGTCTGCACCATGGCCGGCGCGGGGACGTGGGCCACCGGCTACGACCTTGCCGGTCTCGTGGCGCCCGGCGCGGCCGACTCCCTGTTCGTGATGGGCTACGACTTCAGCTGGTCCGGGTCGGCCCGCGCCGGCGGGGTGGCTCCCATCGAGTCGCCGTACATCCTCGACGTGAACCAATCGGTG
>DASYGU010000307.1:0-5720 GCA_035999355.1 Candidatus Limnocylindria bacterium
CCGAAAACGTGGTCCATGGCGATGCCACGGTTGCCTTTGCGGTGGTTCGCCCGCCGGGCCATCACGCGGGCAAGGCACAGGGAAAGGGCTTCTGCCTGCTGAACAACGTGGCCATCGCGGTTGCGGCCCTGCGCGCGGACGCCGGCCTCGAACGGCTTGCGGTGCTCGACTGGGACGTCCATCACGGCGACGGGTCGGCCGAGCTGTTCGCGGCAGATCCGGCCGTGTTCTATGCATCAACCCATCAGTCGCCGTGGTACCCGGGCACCGGCGCCATGCCGGAAGCCACCGACTCGATGGTCACGGTGCCCCTCCCGGCCGAGACCGGCGACGAGGGCTTCGTCGACGCCTGGCAGCAGACTGTGCTCCCGCGACTGGCGGCATTCCGGCCAGAGGCGATCATCATGTCGGCCGGCTTCGACGCGCACCGCGACGACCCGCTCGCGTGGCTCGAGGTCAGCGAGCAGGGCTTTGGCGAGGTGGCGCGGTCGGTGGGGGAAATCGCCCGCGAGCTCGGTCTCACGGGGGTGGCTCTCGCGCTGGAAGGTGGGTACGACCTGGCCGCCATTCGGGCCTCGGCTGGAGCCACTGTCCGCGGTCTGATCTCCGGGATCAAGGGCTCGGCCGAGCCGGGTCCACGAACCTGAGGGCTATACTCGATTCGGTGTCGTCCCGACGGGCCCCCGTGGCTCCCGCAGATCGCCCGACCCGGCGCTCGCGACCGCGCCGCTCGTCCGCCGCGCCTGCCGCGCCGTCGACGCGGCCCCGCAAGGCCGCCGCGGCTCCGCCGCTCGCGGTCGAGATCGTGACCTTCGGCTTCAAATACGGACTCCCGCAGAAGGCTGATCTCGTCTTCGACGTCCGATTCCTGACCAACCCGTTCTGGGTTCCGGACCTCCAGCCTCTGTCGGGGCTCTCCGCCCAGGTCCGCCAGTTCGTGCTCGATCAGCCCCAGGCCGGTCGCTTCCTCGATCTCGTCGTCCAGCTGCTCGAGCTCACGGTCCCGGCCTACCGGGCCGCCGGCCGGGATCGCCTGGTCGTCGCGCTCGGCTGCACCGGCGGCTATCACCGCTCGATTGCCCTCGCCGAAGAGCTGGCCGGCCGGCTGGGCGGCCTCGAGGGCGCATCGGTCACCGTGATCCACCGGGAGCTGCGCCGATGACCGGCCGACGATTCCCGCGCTGGCTCTATCCCGGCATGCACATCAAGCGCTGGCTGGGCGCGGTCCTGGTCGGCCTCACGATCCTCGCCCTCGGCGCGGCCATCCTGATCATCGAGTTCTACCGCGAGGTCATCCTCGATATCCCGCAGCTGGCCCTCCTGCTCGGGGCGGATCTCGAGCGCGAGATCCGGGGCGCGATCGTGATCACGGTCGGCATCTTTCTCACCGGGTTCGGGATGTGGAAGCTGATGCGCAGCGTCGTGTCGCCCTTCGTCACGACCGGCGACTCGGTGATGGAGGTCCTCTACACCAAGCGCTACCTGGCCCGCGGGCCGCGGATCGTGGCCCTCGGCGGGGGCACCGGCCTGTCGACCCTGCTCCGCGGGCTGAAGGCGTACTCGGCCAATATCACGGCCGTGGTAGGGGTCGCCGACGACGGCGGCAGCAGCGGGCGGCTTCGCCAGCAGCTGGGGATCGTGCCGCCCGGCGACATCCGGAACTGCATCGCGGCCCTGGCCGACGCCGAGCCGCTCATGACCCAGCTCATGCAGTACCGATTCCCACCCGGGTCCGGACTCGACGACCACGCGTTCGGGAACCTGTTCATCGCGGCCATGACCGCGGTGACCGGCGACTTCGACGAGGCGGTCCGCGAGTCGAACCGGGTACTCGCCGTGCGCGGGCAGGTGCTGCCCGCCACGAGCGTGCCCCTCAACCTCACCGCGCGCCTCGCGTCGGGGCGGTTCATCAGCGGCCAGGCGGCCGTCAGCCAGGCCACCGAGCCGATCGCCCGGGTCCAGATCGATCCGAGCGACGTGCGAGCCACTCCCGAGGCCCTGGAGCGCATCCTCGAGGCTGATCTCATCGTGATCGGGCCCGGCAGCCTGTACTCCAGTGTCCTCCCGAACCTGCTGATCAGCGACATCCGCGATGCGCTGGTCGCGGCGGAGGGCCTCCGGGTCTATGTCTGCAACGTGGCCACCCAGCCCGGCGAGACCGGTGGCTACACCGCCTCGCAGCACCTGACCACCCTGTTCGATCATGTCGGGGACCAGCTGGTGGACATGGTCCTGCTGAATCGGAACCGATCGGCTCGCCGTCCGACCGGATGGCAGGGTCAACCGGTGCAGCTCGACACCCGTCAGCTCGAGGAGCTGCCCGTCGTCGTGGTCGAGGACGACATCATCGACGATCAGAACGCCCACCACCATGACCCCGACAAGCTGGCCGCGATCCTGCTCCGCCTGCTCCAGGAAGACCGACCCGCCCGCCAGCGCCAGCGCATCCGGCGTCCGGTGGCCACGGCCAGCTGACGCGCGCATGAGGCCCGCCCGCGACGTGAAGGGGGAGCTGGCCCGTATCGAGCCCGCCCGCGAGTGCTGCCGCGAGGCCGAGGTCGCCGGACTCCGGTTCGCCGACGATGCGATCCGCACCCTGGACCCGTCCACCGCGCGGATCGCGGTCCGGTTGGGCGCCGGTCGGGCGGTTCCTCAGTCCACCGACCGGGGATCGGGGACGCGTCACCACCTGGCGCTGGTCTCGAGCTCGGGGCGAGAGACATGGAGCTGGGCCAAGGCGGCGGCCTGCGACCACCGTGCCTTCCTCCGGGGCGTGGTCCTGGGCAGCGGCTCGCTGTCGTTCTCGCGGACCGGACCGCACGTCGAGTTTGTGTTTCGCGACGCGGCGCGGGCGCGGACCCTCCGTCGTAGATTGAAGGCGAGCGAGATCCACGCGTCCAGCTACGAGCGCCGCGGTCGGGCCGTGGTGTACGTCAAGGGCCGCGAGAACGTCGCGTCGCTGCTCCATCTGACCGGCGCCCACGGCGCGCTGCTCGAGCTCGAGGCGGAGCAGGTGGGCCACGACGTCCAGAATCGCCTCAACCGTCTGCTGAACGCCGAGGCCGCGAACGTCAATCGGACGGTGCACGCCGCCGAGCGCCAGGTCCGCGCCATCGATCGACTCGAGGCAGAAGGCCGCCTGGACGAGCTGTCACCCGGCCTGCGGCTGGTGGCCGATGCGCGGCGAGCCCACCCCGAGGCCGACCTCGAGGCGCTGGCGACGGAGCTCGACCTCGGCCGCTCGGCCGTCCACCACCGGTTGCGGCGAATCGAGCAGCTCGCCGGATGACCGGACCGGGACGGCGGCCGCTGGTCGCGGGCAACTGGAAGATGAACCCGAGCGATCGCGATGGCGCGAGAGCCCTCGCCCGGGCCGTGGTCGAGGCCACGCAGGGCGCCGAGGCCGAGATCGTCCTCTGCCCGCCCGCGATATGGCTCGAGGACGTGGCCGAAGCCGTTCGCGGTAGTGGGATCGGGGTCGGCGCCCAGACCATGCACGCCCAGGCGAGCGGTGCGTTCACGGGCGAGATCTCGCCGCCCATGGTGGCCGGCGTCGCCGGCTACGTGATCCTGGGTCACTCGGAACGCCGGCGCCTGTTCGGCGAGACCGATGCCGATGTCTCGGAAAAGGTCGCGGCGGCGGTGGCCCATGGCCTGGTGCCCATTGCCGCGGTCGGGGAGTCAACCGAGGAGCGCCGGGCGGGGGAGACGGAGGAGGTCCTGACTCGGCAGGTTCGGGCCGCCGTGTCCGCGCTCCCGCAGGTGGCGGGCAGCGGCCTCGTCGTCGCCTATGAGCCGGTCTGGGCGATCGGGACCGGCGACGCGGCTTCCAGCGCGGATGCGCAGGCCGGCGCGGCGCTCATCCGCGGCCTGCTGGATGCCGGGGACCCGACCGGCGCGGCCGAGACCCGGATCCTGTATGGCGGCAGCGTCGCACCCGAGCTCGCGGCCGGCTACTTCGCCGAGCCCGACGTTGATGGAGCCCTCGTCGGCGGTGCGTCGCTCGATGCGGCCGCGTTCGCGGCCATCGTCCGCGCGGCGGTCGCCTGAGCCGCCGCAACCCGAACGTGGCGGGCACTCCCTCGGTCGTCCTCTGCGTGCTGGACGGTTTCGGGATCGGGGACGACCCCTCGGTCGACGCGACCAACGCCGCGAACATGCCGAACTGGCGGCGGCTGATGGCAACCTGGCCCCATTGCCGCCTCGCCGCTGCCGGCGCGGCGGTCGGTCTGCCGCCGGGGCAGATGGGGAACAGCGAAGTTGGTCATCTGAACCTGGGGGCCGGCTTCCCGGTCCTCCAGGACCTACCGCGGATCAACCGCGCGATCGCCGATGGATCCTTCGCCACCAATCCCGCGCTGGTCGCGGCCAGCCGGCACGCGCGAGACCGCGGTGGTCGGCTGCACCTGCTCGGGCTCATCGGTCCGGGAGGCATCCATGCCATCGACGACCACCTGGTCGCCATGGCGGAGCTTGCCCACGACCAGGGCCTGCCCGCCGATCGGGTGCTCCTTCACGCATTCACCGACGGCCGGGACACGCCCCCGCGCTCCGCGGTGACGATCCTGCCCGCGCTCCTCGCCCGACTCGCCGGTCGCGCCACGCTGGCCACCGTCACCGGGCGCTACTGGGCCATGGACCGGGACGGGCGATGGGACCGGACCCAGCGCGCGTTCGAGGCCATCGTCCGCGCGTCGGGCCAGACAGCGGCCTCGGGCGAGGAGGCCGTGGCGGTGGCGTACGCGGCCGGCGTCGGCGACGAGTTCATCGAGCCCACCGTGGTTCGCCCCGACGGCGGGGTCGGAGCCGGAGACGCGATCGTGCACATGAACTTCCGGGCCGACCGCGCCCGCCAGCTGACCCGCGCTCTGTCGCGACCGGACTTCTCCGAGTTCGACCGCGGCGCGGACATGCCGCAGGTTCCGGTCACCACCCTGACCGAGTACCAGCATGCGGGCAATCTCCCGGTCGCGGTGGCCTTCGGGCCGATCAGGGCCGACGGGCTGGCCGCTCATCTCGCACGCCTCGGTCGCCGGCAGCTCCACCTGGCCGAGACCGAGAAGTACGCCCACGTCACGTACTTCTTCAACGGCGGGATCGAGGAACCGTTTCCCGGGGAGGAGCGGATCCTGGTGCCGTCGCGTCGGGACGTGGCGACCTACGACAAGGCGCCGGCCATGAGCGCGGAGGCGATCACCGACCACCTGGTGGCGGCCATCACCGGAGGTGAGTACCCGTTCGTGGTCGTGAACTACGCGAATCCGGACATGGTTGGCCACACCGGCGACTGGGATGCCGCGCTGGCGGCGCTCGAGGTCATCGACGCCTGCCTGGGCCGGGTTGCGGATGCCGCGACGGCCACCGGCGCCGCCCTCCTGATCACGGCCGACCACGGCAACGTGGAGCGGATGCGAGATGAGTCCGGTGGCCCGCATACCGCCCACACCACGGCCGATGTCCCACTCGTGCTCGTCCACCGCGGACACGAGGCCGTTGGCCTTCGGGACGGGATCCTGGCCGACGTCGCGCCCACCATCTGCGCGCTGCTCGAGATCCCGGCCGGCCCGGCGATGACCGGCCACAGCCTGCTGGCCAGTGCCACCACGACGTGACCTTGGCTATACTGCCGCCCGCATGACCGCCCTCACCCTCGTCCAGTCGATCCTCGCCGTGGCCCTGACCGTCGCCATCCTGCTTCAGCAGCGTGGCGCGGGGGTCGG